>JBBIUO010000099.1:9762-11910 GCA_037440205.1 Chloroflexota bacterium | reverse complement strand
ATGGTCAAGACCCCGTCATGGATATTGAGCTTGATATCTTCGCGTTTCAGACCGTCTACAATATTTTGCTGAACATCCAATACGCCCAATACCTGTTCGCCGATGGCAATGGGAACCGCCACTTCCGATTTGGTATCCGGGAGAAGTGGGTTGGGGAGCCAGTTGGGATCGCGGGTTGTATCTGTTACCAGAATGGACGTGTTCGTTTCTCCTGCGCGGCCGACCAGTCCCTTCCCTTTGGGAATTTTATGTCCGCGTGCAAGCATGGTTTGGCCCGCTTCACCGGTACCGCCGGCCATAACCAGGTCTTCGGATGCTTCGTCGAAGAAGTAGATATGGACATGATAATAGTCGAAGGCGTTTCTTACCTGTTCCACAACTTCCTTAACCAGTTGTTGCTGGTCCAGAATCGTGGAAAGGCGGCGGCTGATTTCGGAGGAGGTTGCCAGGGCTTTGGTGCGTTCTGCCACGCGCCGTTCCAGCGATTGGATCAAGTCGCGCAACTGTGCTGTCATGGAATTGACGGCCCGCGCAAGCACGCCGGTTTCATCCTTTGTTTCAGCAAGCGCCCGCATACCCAGATTGCCCAGGGAAATCTGCCTCACCACCTCGGTCAATTCCACCAATGGCTTCGATATCGACTGGCTGAGGAACAAACTCGCAACTGTGCCAAGCATCAGCACCGTTCCCAGGATGAATAAGGAAAGGTTCAGCGCAGTGCGGGTTTCGTTTTCCATTTTCTCGCGGGCGGTCAGGTATGGAGCATCCAGTTCGTTGACCGGAACAATCAACCCCAGGCTATAGCCAATTGTCGGCAGCGGGGCGTAGGCCACGTAATATTCGACCTTGTTAATCGTTGCTTTTTCCAATCCGCTTTCGCCCGCCGCCATGTTGCGGGTGATATTCTGCAAATCCGCCGGACCGCGGCCCAGGACTGTTTGCTTTGGCGTCTCGTTTACTGGCACAGGTTCGTAGCTCAACCCGAAGATTCGAAACGCATTTGTGCTCGCTTCGTGTATGGCAATGAGATGACCATCCGAATCGATCAAAAAGGCAAACCCGGTCTGCCCAACCCGGATGTCCCCGATCCGGTCGGAAATTTTGACCAGTTGCACGTCCGCGCTCAGAACACCCTTGAATTGATCTTCCTGATCATATACCGGCGCCGAACTCGTGACGATCAAGCCGCTTCCAGCGGGGTCCTGATAAGGAGGGGTCCAAACGGTTTTGCCTTCCGGGTTGTTTTCCGGGATGGCGATTGTGTAAAAGGATTGAGTGCGGGCGTCAAAATCCGGGGGGACGTTCCCGGCAAGATTGATGTTGGGATAATAAGTTGTGGCGCCTTCATCGCTGATGAAATACATGGCAATGATGGTCTGGTTTGATTTTATGACGGCCGGCACAACAAAATCCAGATAAGCGGTTGTATTTAACTCTGCGATCATCGAATCATCGGGCGATATTGTATTTGGGATGAAAATGGAGGCAATATCGGCTGCCGGGTTTCCATATTGCCCTTCAGCCAATTGAATCAATTGGGTATGTCCATCCCAATAGGAACCTGCCTGGAGGATCGGCCCCCTGGAATAAAGATTCGATTGGTATAAGGCCATGGCCTCGACATTGGTTGACAGAGCCTGAAGAAATTGATCGGCATTGGTTGCCTCTGCCTGGGCGGTTTCTTGAAGTTTCTGTCTGGACTGCTGTTGTACGGTGGTTTGAAATTCGCCGGTCAGGGAGGATTGGAATTGTTGAATGCGGTTGTAACTAAAATACCCGATCACCGCCACCGACAGAACGCTCACCAGCATGATGCTCACCAGAAACTTGATGCGCAGGGAAAAATCGCGAAAACGAAAGATGGCGAAGAATTTTGAAAACAGGTTTTTCATTCTATTTCTCCTTTACCTGGACCCCGGCTGTTTTATCTTTTTTGCTTTTCAGTGATTGACCATGATCCGCCTTCAGCGGCAGCGAAACACGAAAACATGAACCTTTATACAATTCGCTTTCCACGTTGATCTGCCCGCCGTGATGCTCCACAATGGATTTGACGATTGCCAGTCCGAGGCCGTTGCCTTCGATTTCACTGGTTTTCCCACTGCGGACACGATAGAAGCGATTGAAGATAAAGGGCAGGTCGGCGGC
>JBBIUO010000099.1:9479-9752 GCA_037440205.1 Chloroflexota bacterium | reverse complement strand
ATGTGCGGCAGGTCCTCCGCGTCGATACCCTCCCCGGTATCCCGCACCTCGATCAAAATACAGGAGTCCTGAATCTGTGCCGTCAGGCTGATCCTGCCTTTGGCAGGAGTGTACTTGACCGCATTCCCCAGCAGGTTGCGCAGTAACTGGCGAATTTGCAGCGGATCTCCATTGAGCATGGCTGGCTCTTTGGGATGAATGAACGAAAATTCCTGTCCCTTGATCTTCGCCTGCGGAATGAACTCATTGGCGGTCTCTGACAGCACACTGCCC
>JBBIUO010000099.1:0-9450 GCA_037440205.1 Chloroflexota bacterium | reverse complement strand
CTTCGCGTTCAAATCCATTTGCGCAAGTGACATCATGTTCTGCACCAGTTCGGTCATGTTCTGCGCGGCGCCTTGAATGCGGCTTACGAAATCCTTTTGTTGTTCATTCAACGGACCCGCCTGCCCTAAAAGGGTGCTGAATCCGGTAATGCTCGTGATCGGGTTCTTCAGGTCGTGCGAAGCGGTTGCGATGAATTCGTTTTTCACCTGTTCCAGATCCTTGAAGCGGGTGACATCGTGCAAAATGACGACCTGACCGCCGTCCTCAATGGGGGTGATAAGCGCGTTGAAGATGCGCTGGTCGGGCCAGGTGATATCGCCCGATTTTGCTCCGTGCAGGCTTCGCGCGTCTTCCAACATGTGGATGAACGCATCGTACCCATGGTCGCTGGGCAGGGGCTGGTTGAGGTTCGCATTGAAATCGGTGAATAATTTTTCGCCCTCGGGGTTGAGCAGGCTGAGTTTCCCATGCTGGTCGAACATCAGGATCGCCTCGGCGGCGTGTTTCAGCACGGCGGCCAGTCGTTTTTGCTCCTGCGCCATGATCGAATACAGACGGGCATTTTCCACCGCAATCGCCGCCTGGCTGGCAATGGCCTGCAGGAGAAGCAGGTGATCGGTGTTGAAATAATTCACCTGTTCATGGGTGAGCACCAGCAGGCCGAGCAGTTCCCTGCGGCCATATAACGGACTGATCACCGCCGAATGGATGTTGGGATCCTTTGCCTCCGACTGCCAGAGCGGGTCACTGTGTGCGTCCGCGATGATCAATCCCTGGCGCCATTCATCAATATGTTCGATCAGGCTTTTGGGAATCGCCATGGGGCCGGTCGAGGATTCGGAGGTGGATGAAACCTGGTGGTTGTATTCCGCCCCGCCGTTGAAATTGAAGATGATCATGTTGCCCTGGATCGCGCCGAGCGTTTCCACCGTCCGCTTGATCAGCACATTCGCCAGCTCCTTGATATCCGTGCGCGCGCTTAATTCCTTGCCGATCTCAGGCAGGAGATTCAATTCGCGGTTGCGGCGGCGGATGATGTCCTCCGCTTCTTTCACACGCAACTTGGTGCGAATGCGCGCCATCAACTCGTGGCGGTCGAAGGGCTTGGTCACGTAATCGTCCGCGCCCAGGTTCAGGCCCGATTGCACATCGGCAGGATCGAGGCGCGCCGCGGTCAGGATGATCACGGGAATGTGTCGAACGGATGGGTCGTTGCGGATTTCCTCCAGCACGGCAAAGCCATCCTTGTGCGGCATGTTCACATCCAGCAAAACCAGGTCGGGTAATTCAGCCCGCACCTTGTCGAGAGTTTCCAGTCCATCGCGCGCGGCGACGTGCTCGTAGCCTTCATATTCCAGATAGCGTGTCAGCAGGGTAATGTTATCGGGTCGGTCGTCTGCCACGAGAATCTTGAATTTTTTCCCTGCCGCTGCGCGCTTGACCGGGTGCGTGGTATGTTTCATTTCCTCGATGGCGCGCGACGCAATCTGGCAGATGCGCTCCGGGCGCACGGGTTTGACAATGACTTCATTGACCCTCAACCGGTGCGCGGTGACCTTCAACCCGGGCACATCATAGGCAGTGACGAGATAGGTGTAGGAAGGCCGCCCGGCAGGGTGGTTCTGCATTTTCTCGATCAGTTCGAGCCCGGTCATTTCGGGCATGATCATGTCGGTAAACAAAATGTCCACGCCGCTTGTTTTTACCTTTTCAAGGGCGTCGTGTCCGCTGGATGCCGAGATCACATTGACACCCGCCCCAAGCTGGGAAAGAGCGCGCGCCAGCGTGGTTGCGGTGTTCGGGTGATCGTCAACAACGAGAATGCGGACAGGATTGGTATTTGTGGGGGTGGTTTCCTGGGATGTCATCCCTGACATTTTCACGGAAAACCGCCCTATTTACCGATAGGCATAAGGCGAGAAAGTTGGGAAAAGTTGGGAGACTCTGATACGGGGAGAATCAATACCGGGGATCAAAAACCCGCTTCCGGCTCAACCGTGAAGCGGGTCCATTCCAATTGGCAGGATCAGCGCCGGGGAAGAAGTCCTACAAAATTCATTTTGCGCATCTAAGACAAAACCGCAATTTGCAAGATCAATCTCGCGGCACACCTAATCTGCCACAAGGCGATAACCGGTGCCGCGCACATTTATCAAAAGAGAAGGGACGCGCGAATTGGGTTCGATGGCCTGACGCAGTTGGTGGATGTGCCATTTGGCAAGTTCCTGCGCCTCGCGGGAATCCGCTTCGTAGCCCTGCGCCTCTGCCACGAGGGTTTGATAACTGACCACATCCGGTGAATGCCTCGCCAGCACCAGCAGGTAATCAAAGGAGGTGTGGGGAATATTGATGGTCTGTTCGTTGAGGATGAGGCATCGTTTGTGCAGGTCGAGCACGAGCGCGCCGCGTTTGAGGAAACGATCCGAGCCGATGCGTGCAAAGGGCTGTGGGCCGGTATCGCCCGTGTTCAGGCCTTTAAGTTCGGCCTGCAGGGATTCGATCTGTTGCATGATTTCCTGCTTGCGTTTTTCCTTTTGGCGGTTGGCGATGATCTTTTGCGCATTTTCGATGACGGCCTGCGGTTTGAGCGGTTTGAGCAGGTAATCGGTGGCGCCGCTTCGCAGCGCTTCGACGGCGGAATTCAGGTCGGGTTGGGCAGTGAAGAGGACAACGGGCAGGGAGGGGTAGTTGTTGTGGATGAGTTTGAGCGCATCCAGGCCCGCGGTGCCGGGCATACGCAAATCCATGAATACCAGATCAAAGGTCGTGGTTTCGATGAAGGAAAGTCCCTGGTCGGCGTTTTCAGCGGTGGTGGTTTGAAAACCCGCCTGTTGCAAAATGCGCGCAAGGCTCTGGCGCAGGGAAGGTTCATCGTCAATGACGAGGATATGTCCGCCGGCGCTCATACGATTTCTCCGCTGGTAACGGGAAGCCAGATTTTGAAGACTGCGCCCTTCTCCCGGCTGTTTTCCGCGGTGATCCGCCCGTGATGTTTTCTTACAATATCATAGGTGATGGTTAATCCCAGCCCGGTGCCGCTGGGTTTATCGGTGACGAAGGCCTCGAAAATGGTGGGGAGAATGTTTTGCGGAATGCCCGCGCCTGTATCAGAAATGGTGAACATGATTTCGCCCGTATCTTTCAGGAACTCGGTGCAAACGGTGATCGTGCCGCCGTTTGTCATGGCCTCACTCGCATTCATGAACAGGTTAAGCACCACTTGGCGGATCTGATCCGAGAGGGCGGAAATGGCGGGTAGTTCGGGGTCGGGGCTGAATTCAAAAGTGATCTGTTTGTGGCGCAGGTGGGTGGATACAAGCGCGTACACATCGTTGACGATGCTGTTGAGTTGAGTCGGTTGAAAATCATCCGCCTGGGTGGGGCGGTAGGTGTCGCGCAGGCGTTCGATCATGCCCGCCATGCGTTCCGATTCGGCGAGCACAATGTCAAGGTCCTGCCTCCCCTGTGATGAGATGTTGTTTTCCTCCTTTTTGAGGAGGAACAGGGCGTTTTGAATGGCCTGCAGGGGATTGTTCAATTCATGCGAGACGGTTGCAAGCAGACGCCCCATAAGGGTAAGGCGTTCATTCTGCATGAGCTGGTTGCGAATGGCCTTTTCCTGTTGCAGGGAGATTTGCAGGGTTTCATACAAGTCCGCTTTTTGCAGGGCCACAGCCAGTTGATCTGCCACGGCGCTGACCAGTTGCAGGTCTCGTTGAGAAAGGTATTTGGGCGGGACCTGGTGAATATCCAGCAGGCCGAGGATTTCCCCGCCGATCTTTACAGGGACGGCAAGCTCTGATTTTGTGTCGGGCAGAAGCGGGTTGCGGACGAAGGATACGACATCTTCCACGTTGTTGGTGAAGAAAGCCGCTCCCGTCTCTGCGGTGTAACCCACGATGCCTTCGCCGGGGGCGAGTTGATGTCCGCGCGCTTTGAGCCTCATGCCAATTGCGCCGCTGCCTGCGCGCATGACAAAATTTCCGCTATCGGGGTCGGCTACATAAATCTGCACATAATGATAGCCGAAGTTCTTCTGTAAAAGTTCCACCGTATCCTGCAACAGGTCGTTGGGATCGAGCGATGCGGCCAGTCCCTTGTTGACGCGGTAAAGCGCGTTTGACTCTTTGAGCGCCTGCTTTGTGCTTTCCAGCAGGTTTGTGTTTTCAATGGCGATGGCGGCCTGCGTCCCGAGCTGGCTGAGCAGTTTCAGGTCGCTGGGGGTGAACGCATAGGGCTGACTGCTTTGAATGCTGATCGTACCAAGTTTTTGTTCGCCGCTGTGAACCGGTGCCACCAGCAGGGAGCGATAGGTCGGTTCCACCCCAAGTTTTACGAAGCGCGGATCGGTGTTGACATCCGCGATATTAATCGTTTCACCGCTGACGACCGCCTGCCCGGCCACCCCTTCACCCAGGCGGATGTTCCTTCTTCCGCCATCGAGTTCGGCGTATCCGCTTACCGCCGCTGAAACGAGCAGTTGCTCCGTTTCATCGAGCAAATGAATGACGGCCTGCTCGGCATTGGCGATCAGTTCCCTGGCGGATGTGACGATCAACTGCAGGACGTTGTTTAAACCGATCCGTTCGGTTTCACTCAATGCGAGGGAGATATCGGCCAGCGACTGCGCCTCGCGCAGACTGCGTTCGAGTTCGATCTCCTGTTGCACATTCCAGACCGCCAGCGCGATCTGATCACCCGCCTGTTCGGCGCGGGCCAGTTCCTCCTTTGTAAATTCACGGCGTTGGGCGAACGCCACCACTGCGGCTCCCAGTTTGTGCCCGCCATAGATCAGGGGAATGCTGATGAACGATTTTTCGGGAAAATTTGCGGCAAGGGTCGGGCTTCCATAAGGTGAGTTTGCCGCGTCTTCGACGACGATGATGCGATTTTCGGTCAGGGCCGCGGCTGTGAGGCCTGATTCATCTTTTGGATGTTCCACCCGCAGTCGTTTCAGGTTTCCTTCATTGTTTGTCGCAACAGGGAAGACCTGTTCTTTGACCGGGTCCCAGCGGGTAATGGAACAGCTGTCTGCACCAAGCAGGGTGGTGATATCGTTGGTGAGGGTATTTGCCATTTCCTCGAAGTTCTGTGCCGTGGTGATTGCGTGGGTCATGTCGTTCAACAATTCGAGAAAACGCTCGCGCGAACGCAATTGCTCCACGATGGTTCGGTTTTCCTGATACCTTTTCCTCATCACGCCCATGCTCATGCCGAGAGTCAAAAGGATAAGGGAAGCAGTGATCAGATCGTTCCTACTGTAAAGGTTGAGGGGAAATTCCCTGATGGCCGGCAGGAACAGGGTGTTTATAAGGATTACCGCCATGCTGGCGGCGATCCCGCCCGGAATGCCGAAGGTCACGCCGGCGGCAATGACCGGTATCCCGCCCAGAAGGGTGAAGTTCAAGGCGGTGCTTAAATCCGCAGGCAACAGGAGGGAACCGGCCAGATATACGATGACGGCCAGACCAAGGATATGCCATTTTGCCTGGGAAGACTTCAAATATTGGCTCATTATTGCCTATTGATAATTTGCCTTGCGCACTCCATTCCTGCCAAACGTTTCATAAAAAATGGGAGCGGCTAAAAGGGTGCGCTTTATCTTCTTAGCCACAGAGTTCACCGAGGTCTCTGAGAAAAAACCCTGGGTTCTTGGTGGGCCCGGTGTCCAAGCCCACGACATTAGCCACTCTCCAAAGGATGCAGGTGGGAGCGGGTGGTTTTCAGCGTAATTATAATGCGCCCGATTTCTGCTCCGCATTGTGAGTTCCTTGTAAACGCCCGCCCTCGTTAAAAGAAAAAGCCTAAAGACCTGGTTATCTTTAGGCTTTCAACCTTATTTTGCATACTCGGTTGCCCGCGTCTCGCGGATGACCGTTACACGGATCTGGCCGGGATATTGCATGGTCTCCTCGATCTTTTTGGCGATATCGCGCGCCAGCCGGGCGGAGGAGAGATCGTCAATCGTATCCGGCTTGACGAGGATGCGCACTTCGCGTCCTGCCTGGATGGCGAAGGCCTGCTGAACGCCTTCGAACGACATGGACATTTCCTCCAGCGTGCGGATGCGTTTGATGTAGGCTTCCAAGTCCTCGCGCCGCGCGCCCGGGCGCGCGCCGGAAATGGCGTCTGCCGCCTCGGCGATGACGGCTTCCACGGTCTCCTGATCCACTTCGTGGTGGTGGGAGGCGATTGCATTGATCACGACGGGATGAACACCGTAGCGTTTGCAAAATTCCGCGCCCAGACCGGCGTGTGTGCCATCCTGATTGTGATCCATGGCCTTGCCAATGTCATGCAGGAAGCCGCCCTGTTTGGAAAGTTCCACGTTTGCGCCGAGTTCCGCCGCAAGGATTCCCGCCAGTTTGGCGACTTCCACCGCATGGGCAAGTTGATTTTGCCCGTACGAGGTGCGGAATTTTAACCGCCCCATCATGCGCAGAACTTCAGGGTGCAGGCCGGTGACATTGGCTTCGTATGCGGCCTGCTCGCCCGATTCATTGATGATCTTCTCGACGGCTTTGGTTTCATCCTCCACGATCTTTTCGATATGGGCGGGGTGAATGCGCCCATCGAGGATCAACTTGGACAGCGCACGACGGCCAATTTCACGACGGACGGAGTCGAAGCAGGAGATGGTGACCGAATCCGGTGTATCGTCCACGATCACATCCACACCTGCGGCCTGCTCAAAGGCCTTGATGTTGCGTCCATTGCGGCCCACGATGCGGCCTTTCATTTCCTCGCTGGGGAGGGTGACCACGGCGCGGGTGACTTCAGCCACATGTTCGGATGCCACACGCTGGATGGCATCCGCGATCAATTTGCGGGCGCGTTTTTCGCCTTCCTCACGCGCCTCGGCTTCGATCTGGCGGATGATGCGCGCCATGTCGCCGCGCGCCTCCTTTTCGACCAATGCAAACAATTCCTTGCGGGCATCGTCCTGCGACATTTGCGCGACGAACTCGAGCTTCTTCATTTGTTCTTCGTAGAGTTTCTCGATCTCGTTTGCGCGCCTGTCAATCTGGGACTGCCGCTTGTTCAGGGTCTGTTCGCGTTGTTCCATTTTGTCGAAGCGGCTGTCGAGTTCACCGCGGCGTTTGTCGAGGCGTTCTGTTTCCTTGTTCAACTCGATGCGGCGTTCCTTGATCTCGGACTCGGCGATCTTTAGAATCTTGGTCGCATTCTCTCTCGCGCCGCTTTCGATCAGACGCGCCTGTGAATTTGCCGCCTTTAAAATATCGTCTGCCTTCTCCTGGCGCGCCTTTGCGGCCTGCTCGACCTGATACCGGTGAACCAGATACCCAACAGCAACACCCACGATGAGCACAATTAAATCCATGATTATGATTAGCGGGCTCATGTCATATCCTCATTTTCATCGAAATATTTTTGTTCCCCATCCGTGTGAGTTTCACTCCATGCCCTGGTGACGACAGACGCAATAATGGAGTAGGGGAAACCCCGCCGGGCGAGGTACTCGGATAGTTTTTTCCTGAAATCGTTCCATTCCAGACCTTTGAGCCTGCCCAGCCTTTTTTGGGCGGCTTCGTAGGCCAGGGTTTCTTCGTCCACCCCGGAGACTGCGGAGCGGACGGTTTCATCGTCGAGACCTTTTTGGCGAAGTTCCATCGCCAGCGCGTGGCGGCTTCGCGGGCGGAATGTGCTGCGGTTTTCGACCCATATCTGCGCAAAGTCGTTATCGTCCACCAGCCCTGCACTGCGAAGACGTTCGATGGTCTCTTCGATCACGTCTTCGGGAATCTCGTGCTTTTGCAGGTTCTGTCGTATTTCCTTTTCCGAACGCGCGCGATAACTCAGAAAAAGCATGGCTTGTTGATAAGCCCGTTCACGCGCGTCTTCAGACAGCAGTCTCGCAATTTTTTCTTCGCTCAGTTCGTCGCCGATTTTCAGCCATGCGGCGGTGATGCGCTCCATTCCAAAGGCGAACTCTCCATCGAGGTGGATGTTTACCCGGTTGGGGCTTTTCTTTTGAACTGAAATGGCGGTTATCTTTTTCATTGGAAAGCGAACAGCCAGGCTTCCGACCTTTGCAAGTCGGCCTGGCTGTGGAAAATGTCTGGGTTGGCTGAGCAGACCCCAGGTCCGCATGAAGCGGGCGAGCAGGTGAGTCAGTGGACGCGATTGTTCAAATCACGTTTGGCATGGGTTGTAGCGGGTGAAGCCAGTCTATGTGTTTCACTAAGTGCCTAAAAGACTTCACAAAATAACTCCCAAACGCTTTTGGCGGGGGAGGGATCGAGCGCCAAGTTTCCAGTCAAATTTCAAGCAAGGCCGCGAACGGCGAAGGTGTTTCAAGTTCAAACCCTTACGGGTTTTCCTGATTATACATGAATTTGAAGATTTGTTAACATTCAGAAACCATATCAAAAAATGATGGGAGACCCGCAAGCCGCATGGCTTTTTTGTGTATAATCAAATCTGTCCAGACATGAAACTGTCATCCATTGCTTTATAAATGGAATCGAAGTAAAGGCCCCAACGCAAATTATTCACCAGCATGGAGGTTTCAATGACCGAACAACAGCACGAGCAGGGCGGCGATGTTGGAAATTTAAAACGTTTTGCCGCTTTTCTGGGGATTTTACTTATCCTGATCAGCCAGTTCCTGATTTTTTCACAGCCGGTTGATAATACGATCGTATTTCCGCCTTATACCTGGATGGCCGTCCTGGGCTTGATTGTTCTGGCGTTGAGTCGTTTTTTCAAAGATTATCCGCCTGGGTTGTGTTTCGCGGGCGCGTGTTTTGGGTGTTGACCGCCTTCCTGCTTTCTGTTTTAGTCACCATGGCAACGGCAAATCTGATGCTGTTTGCCCGCGTTAATTACATTCCGGTGGTCACAATATGGCTGTTGAGCGCCTCGGCGTATGTATATGCCTTTTTCGATATCCCTGTTCAGGGAAATGTATTTTTTGATTGGGTGAAAAGGAACCGCAATGAAATCCTTTCTGTTGCGGTGGTTACCCTGTTTGCGGCGGGCGTTCGTTTTTACCGGCTGGGGGGAATTCCGCGCATATTGGATGGCGATGAGGGGTTGATCGGCCTCGCCGCGCAGACCACGACAAGCGGCGTGCTTGCCAATCCTTTTTCCCTGTGGGAAAACATCGGCGCCATGTACCTGCACTTGATCAATATCTCCATACGATTCTTCGGGGTCAATGCCTTTGCCTTGCGTTTACTGCCTGCCATCAGTGGGACGCTTGCCATTCCATCCCTCTATCTTTTGACGCGCCGCATCGCCGGGCAGAGGATCGCCCTCATCACCGCCATCATCCTCGCCTTTTCACATTCCCACATTCACTTCAGCCGCATTGTTTCGGTTGCCTATATTCACGGAACCTGGCTGGTGCCGCTCGAACTTTATCTCCTCCTCAGCGGCCTGGAGAAACGCGAATCCTGGAGAACCGCCATGAGCGGTGTGCTTCT
>JBBIUO010000098.1:0-11915 GCA_037440205.1 Chloroflexota bacterium | reverse complement strand
TGCTCGACTCCGGCGACGGCCAAAAACTGGAACGCTTCGGCAAATACATCTTCTCCCGCCCCGAATCCCAGGCCATGTGGAGCCGCGCACTCCCCGCCGCAGAGTGGAGCAATGCCCACGCCGTGTTCCAGCCCACAGCGGAGGAAAGCGGCGGGCATTGGGATTTCAAGAAACGAGTCGACGAGAAATGGGAAATGAGATACGGGGATTTGAAATTCTGGGCGATGACGACTCCGGGCCGCCACCTCGGCGTGTTTCCCGAAGTCGCCTCTCACTGGGACTTTATGGCTGATTCCGTCCGAAAGGCAAGTCAGCGCCCAAACATTCTCAACCTATTTGGCTACACCGGGCTGGCCTCTCTCGCGGCGGCGGCAGCCGGCGCAACCGTCACCCACGTGGACGCCTCCAAAAAATCCGTCAGTTGGGCGCGGGAGAATCAAGCATTATCCGGCCTGAGCGAAAAACCCATCCGCTGGATCGTGGACGACGCGGTGAAATACGTTCAGCGCGAAGCAAAGCGCGGAGTCAAATACGACGGCATCATCCTCGACCCGCCCAAATTCGGGCGCGGCCCCAAAGGCGAAGTGTGGGAAGTGTACAAGTCCCTGCCAAACTTGCTGGAGATGTGTTGTCAATGCTTGAGTGAAAACCCACTGTTTGTGATCGTCACGGTGTACGCCGTGCGCGCATCCGCCATTCACGTGGCGCAGGCAGTGGATGAAATGATGAAAAAATACCGGGGAGAAATTGACAGCGGCGAACTGGTCACGCGCGAAAAAAGCGCGAACCGCCTGCTTTCACAGGCGGTCTATGCGAGGTGGTCGAAATAATGCTCCAGCCGCCGTCCCCGGCGGCAGAGATGGCAGCGTGGATAGTTTTACCTATCCTTTCGCCTCTCCGCTTTGGGAACTACTTCCCGAAGCGCCCTTCGTCGGCGATGCCATCTTCTTCAACAGGTCATACCAGAACGAGGATCCCTGCGAAACCGCCGCGGCTGTGATCCCCAATCCAAGCACCTTCAGGAAAATGAACAACGCCCAATCCCCCACGTTATTCCCTTCCGGGAATTGCTGGGTCTGCCACCAGCCGATGCGGATGGAGTATTGACCGAGTTCATCCACCAGATTAGACAAATCCGCCGACGCCCCTTCCCTTGCCACCACGGCATTTGCCTGCGCGGCGGCGATGGCGCGTAACTCGGCGTTCGTCCACAGATTCCGGGCAAGCTGAATGGAATCCGTGCCGAATAGAATGGTAATGCCAATGGACAGGATGATCACAAAACTGCGGGCGCGGGCGCGGAAAGTGGCCGCGGCCTGCTCCAGGACGCCGGTGAAATAAGCCGTGGTGCGTGTGCGCAGGCTTTCAATGCTGGTGACGCCCTGGTTGATCCAGGTGATAAACGCCTTCTTGCCATCGGAGTCGGGAAGTTTATCCACCAGTTCAGCCAGCTCCAGCAGCTCCATTTCCTTTTTTACGGTTAACCCGGAGAGATCGAAAAACGCATCCACCAGTGTGGCAACGGGAACCTTCTCGATCATCTTGGGTTCGGTGGCCGAGCCAAACACGCTCAGCGCGTTTTTATACCGAATGGGACGGAGCGCCTGCATTTGCGGCAGGTTTTTCAGGTCTTCGATCTTCGCATCGCCAACAAGTTTGATCAGATACTGCTCCAGCGCCTTGCCGCGCGATTCAAAAAACTCGTTGATCCATTGCGTGACCAGCGAAACGACGGAGCCCAGAATATAGTAGATGACGATGAGACCAACGGCAACTTCGAGCACCAGTGAAATGGACATGCTTCTCTCTCCTTGGGTGTGATGGTTTATTTTTTACGCGACAGTTCTTCCAACTCTGCAAGCCATTCCAGCGGCCTGCCCCAGCGTTTGCGTTCCTGCACGCCGACCTGACCCTTTTTCGGCCTATCCCATTTTGGTCCGGGCGGACCCGATTCCTCGCCCAACATGCTTTTGACGCCCCACAATCCTTTATATTGTACCCAATCCGGTTCGGGATTCAAGAGTACGCGCCGCCACTCCTTCACCGGCGGATGCGTCGTCTTTCGTTCCGACATGATGCGTTTGATATAACTGCTCGATTTCAACACCCCTTCGCGCGCGGCCTGTCCCTCGCAACCGATGCGAAATCCATCCCCCGAAGCGATCTCCATCGGCAAAGTCACCACATAATGATCGGTCTCATCGCGCATCGAAGCGAACATTTCCTCGGTCAGAAAACGGGAACCCTGCGTCCAAAACTCCTTCAACGCGATCTGCCGCGCCCTTTGATTTGGATTGAGCAATAAAAACAAATAATGAATCAAACCGTCAATCCAAAAAAGAAACTGCTGCAGTCTTCCCGTTTTATACATGCTCGGCGAACGGATCACCTCCGGCCTGGCGTAATTCGCATGGGACCCAAGCGCCACATACACCACAGGATGCGTCGTTTCATTTCCATCGGCATCGAAAGCCTTGCGGACGTTTTTCCAGGTTGCAATATTGCCCGCGCCATGCTGTGAGAACAAAACCGCATACGGCGCATCGTCCTTCAGATAAACCGCCACCATCTCCCAATCCCCCTCGTGATGATTCATCCCATTGGCGGCAAGGCGCCAGTCATTGAACGCATAGAAAAAATGATATTGCAAAATCGTCCATTGATTTCCATTTCCATCGGCCTCGCGCAGAACACGGCCATAGTAAATCGGCTGGGAATCCTTTTCAAGAATGCGCGCATATTCAAAATACGATTCCCGCGCGATCTTCTCGGTCGCCTGCGAAAGCATATCCATGATTACCCCCGGCCCTTCAGGGACAACATGGTCAAGAGTGAATTTCATCGTCCGCACCGAAAGGTAAAACAACACGATCAAATAGATGGGCAAAAGGACGAGATACTCCACCTCGATGCTTACAAATCGGCTCCGATGAAGAAAGAACCAGATGGGCGCGGCCTCCAACGCAACGAAAAACAACGCCGCCGAAGCCGCAGGAATCATCCGTAAACGAATCGGCGACGCAAGCATAAAGATGACCAACGCCGCAAGCAGAGAAGCGGTAACGATGATTTCAATCCCCGCAAGGCCAAGAATGAACCATCCAGCCGCCAGACCTAGCGTCGAAAGCGCCGCCCACCATACCCATGCATCCGAATCATTCAACGGCTTGTTGATGAAGCGCAAATAATACTGCTCGCTTCTCAATTTGCCGATGCGCACGATCATCGGCTCATGGATGTGAGTCACAATCTCCATCACGCCCAACGGCCCGCTCGGAAAGATCAGGCATCGTTCCAGATACGGCTCCACCGCCATCGGAAAGAATCGCTCGCTCTTTGCAAAGCGAAGCACAGGCTCGTATTTTTCAAGAATCTCAAGATCGGTCACAGTGCCTCTATGGTATAAAAGCAGTCATGCGCACTCAAACCCTCGAACAATCCTTTTCGATTCATTTTAACGCCAAACCGAAATTCATTGTCCGCGCGCCGGGACGTGTCAACCTTATCGGCGAGCACACCGATTATAACGAGGGATTCGTTCTGCCGATGGCGATTGACCGCGCCGTGTGGATGGCGATTCGTCCGCGAACAGATTCACAGGTGCAGATTCATTCACTGGATATACAACCCGCGCTTCCCTCCGACCCGACGCCTGATTCTGCCTTCGATCTGCATTCCCTCACCCGGGGCAAAGGCTGGGCCGAATACATCAAGGGAGTCGCATATCAACTGCAAAACGCCGGATACAAATTGCGCGGATTCGATGCGATCATCACCGGCGACGTTCCGCGCGGCGCGGGATTATCCTCCTCCGCCGCCGTTGAGCTTGCCGCCGCGCGCGCTTTTGCCGTCGTCTCAGAGATCGAATGGGATGCGGCAAAGATGGCGAGGCTCGCGCAAAAAGCCGAGAATGAATGGGTCGGCGTCAACTGCGGGATCATGGATCAAATGGCAAGCGCGGCATCGAGGGCAGGTCACGCTTTGTTTCTCGATTGCCGCTCATTGGAATATCAATTTGCTCCCCTGCCTGAAAAAATATCCGTCGTGATTTTGGATACATCCACGAGGCGCGGGCTGGTGGATTCAGCCTACAACGAGAGGCGAAGTCAATGCGAGGAGGCCGCCCGCTGGTTTGGCATGAAGGCGCTGAGAGATGTCAGCGTGGATGAATTTGAAAAGAGAACGAAGGAGAGAAAGGGATTAAATGAAGCGGCGTTCAAACGCGCCAGGCACATCGTCACTGAAAATGCCCGCGTGCTGGAAGCGCTCGAAGTGATGAAGGCGGGCAATATCAAAAGGCTTGGAGAATTGTTCAACGCCAGCCACGACAGTCTGCGCGACGATTTCGAGGTAACGAACGACGCGCTCAACATCATGGTGGATTGCGCGCGCGAGCAGGCGAGTTGTCACGGCGCGCGGATGACGGGTGCGGGCTTTGGCGGTTGCGCCGTGGCGCTGGTGGAGGAGGAAAATGCCGAAGGGTTTGCCAATGCCGTTTCCGCCGCATACAGGCAAAGGTCAGGGTTGGAAGCGGGCATTTACGTCTGCAAGGCAAGCGACGGGGCGGGCGTCGCTTGAATAAAAAATGGACACGGTTCGCGTGTCCATTTTTGTCTTAACTGTATGCCATTTGCTCGACGACAACCGGGCGTTTGCGCGCCTGGCGCTTGATGATCTTTTCGGCGGAGATGCGCGTCTGGCGCATTTGCGCGTTGCGGATGATCATCTTCATGAATTTGGTGTGATTGGTTGGATCGTTGAGAAGCGAGAAATCTGCGGAGCCCGGCTCATGCGGCGGATAGAAGATGCCGCAGTTGGGATTGATCTCCAGCATGTAGATGTCGCCTTTGGCATCCATGCGGTAATCACAGCGGGCGTAACCGTTGCCGCCCAGTTCCTTGAAGACGCGCGTGGTTTGTTCGCGCAGGGTCTTTTGAATCTTCGGGTCATCCGCCACAGCCACCGACATTTTTTCGTAGTCGATCCACTTCATGTCATAGTGTTTGAACGATTCGCCTTTGGGGAAGATGAACTCGACGGGAGTGAACGTGAGCGGTTTCCCGGGGTGATCGGGATTTTCCGCGATCAAACAGGTGAATTCGCGGCCTTCGATGAATTCCTCGATCAGCGCGCGGCCAAATTCGTTGATTTCAACCTTTAATTGTTCGCGCAATTGATCGATGTTCTCGACGCGTGAGTTGCGCCGAATGCCGACGCTGGCATATCCATGCGGCGGTTTGACCAGCATGGGGAATTTCAATCGTTTGGCGGCCTTCTCCGCATCCTCCACGCGATTCACAAACACCCAATTCGGCGTGGGAACCGATACGCGCCGCGCCGCATTTTTCATTTCATCGCGTGTTGGGTCGAAGAATTTCGAATCCGCACCTGTAAAAGCGGCGTTGTATTTTTCGAGCGCATGAACAAGGGCGATGCCGGAGAGAGCGTCGTCGGGAGTGCCGTCGCACAAGTTAACGAACACGTCCACGCCTTCATCCATGAGATCGCGAATTTGCTTTTCGACATTTTTTGGCCCCACATGATGCTGCTTCCAGCGATATCCATTCATGTACGGTGACGGATCGTATGGGATATCGTTTTCGTCTGGAGTGCTTGTCAATACACAGATATACATAATGTATCCTTTGTTGTCATCCTTCTTTTTCTTTTTTTGTTTTATTGATTCGATTCAACGAATCAATTTCATCAAGTTCGTTTATCAATTCATTGTTTATAAATTTTCGATTCATAAATCAATGAATCAATCATCATTATATGTTTATTGTATACAACTATTGATAGATGTAAAGGTTTTTGAACATACATTTATCTTAAAATATCCACAAGCATCATCGAACGATTTTCATTCATCCATCAATAACATCTTATACAATCATCAACATCACATGTTGATTCAAATAAAAAGGATGAGTCATTACGCTCATCCTTGGTAAACACATGAAATAAAAATGTATTACTCAATTTGTTCATCGATGAAATTGCGGAAGATGTTCCCTGTACGTCGTCAAATAATCATCGAGAATATTTTTCGCAACATGCACATCGGTAATGACGGGATCAAGTAATAGACATTGCAATGCCTTTTCATAACTTCCCTCCACCGCCGCATCGACGCAAAGCTGCGCAACGAATAATTCACGGCGGCATAATTCCGCAACAGATTCAGGAAGCGAACCGACATGCAACGGATGAATCCCTGCGCCGTTAACATGAACAGGGGTTTCAACGGTTGAGCCCAATGGAAGGTTTGCAATCTGCCCCATGTTCGGAAGATTTGCCGCAAGATGATAATGATTGCCCGCGTACGCAATGTTTTCGATCATTTCCAACGCGCCTTCTGAATCAGTATTCAGCAGATCGTCAATACCGACTGTGCCATTTGCCATTTCGTTCAAACGATCAAGGCTGACCTCACGTAATTTCGCCCTTTCGTCCCAATCATACAAGCGGATGTTGAACTTCTCCCAGGGCCTTGTGGCCGGGTCGCTGAGCCAGGGAAGATACTCGCACAGATGCGTATCGCCGGGGACGGGGAACAATTCAAAGGCGTTGAACACTTCCCTCGTGAGCGGTTCAAATGTCGGGTCGAAGGCTTGGAAGCGCTCTTTGAAAATCGGATACAAGTCCTCGCCTGTTCGTTTGTCGTGAATGGAAAGAATCCAACTGAAATGATTCGTCCCTGCGGCACGCAAATCCACGAGCGGGAGGGTTTGACGAACAACATGGTCGCGCAAATCATGTTCGAGGACATCGGCCTGCATTCCTGTGATTCCTTCGGGGACTTCGATGCCAAGTTCCTCGGCAAGCACCATGCCCACGAAACAATAACCGATGTAAATTTGATGACATAAACCGACTGCTTTTATTTTGCTGTGGCGATTCACCAGATCGCACATGCGAACCATTGGATTGGTAAAATTGATAAACCACGCATCGGGGCAGGCCTGCTCCATATCACGGACAATTTCAAGCACGGGCATTACGTTACGCGCGGCGTGAGCAAAACCACCAGGGCCGCCATTTTCCGCGTAAGGCTGGCGCACACCATATTTGATCGGAATTTCAAAATCAGACTTCCATAATTCCTCGCGCGGACCCACTTCAATGGCAGAGACGATAAAGTTCGTACCGTTGAGCGCGTCCTTGTGATGGGTGTGCGCGGTGATGGTGAACTTTGAATCCCATTCCCTGTTCAAGCGATTTGCAAGGCGATGGACAATATCGAGGCTTTGCGCGTTGCGATCTACAAGCCGAAGCGTGGAGCCTCTCAATTTTTTGGAACGAAGCAATGCAGAAAGGGTATTCTCTCCAAACGAGGCGCTCCCCGCGCCGATGACAGTGATGGTGGTCATGTGAGTCTCCTTTGGTGGGTAGAGTATACAGGTAAACAAGGTAGACACGTAAACAGGTACGTAAGTTTTCTTGTGTGCCTATCTACGTGTCTACCTTGTGTACTTGTGTACTTGTGTACCTGTCTACTTTGTCTACGTGTCTACCTTGCCTACCTTATCTGCCTTCTACTTCACCACGATCTCCACCTCTGCGCTCATTCCCCACAGGAGACCCATGGGCTGTTCATCCAATCCAATCGTGACCGGGTAAATCACATCCCCGCCGACAGTTTCTGAAATGGGAGAGACTCTCAGGACTTTGCCTGTCACTCTCATATCCAACGCTTCGATGTAAACATTCACGCTTTGACCGACCTTCACATGCGGCACATCGCGTTCGCCCAGGTCTGTCGTTTTGACTTGCATATTGGCAATGTCGCCCAGTGTGACGACAACGTGACCGGCCTTTGCAAGTTCGCCCGCTTCGATGTTGACATCAACAACGGTGGCGTTGAACGGCGCAAGGAGCGAAGTCTGGGCGAATTCGGCTTTGGCGGTTTCGAGTTTCTTCTTCGCCTGTTCCACTTCGGCTTCCGCCTGCCATTTTCGTTCCGGCGGCCGGTCGTGCCGTGCGGGAACCCAGTAGGCAAATTCAAGTTCCGCGGCTTTCAATTCCAATTCGGCGGAGGTGACGGCAAGTTCAAGGTCGGGAGCATACAAGGTCATCAAGGTCTGGCCCGCGGTGACCACATCGCCTTCCTTTACAAGCACTTCCTTCACCGGCGCGGAGATGACAAAACTCATTTGAGTATCCTGCGCGGGGATGATCTCCGCCGAGGCGGTCACTGAGTCGGGTGAGGAAAAGCCGGTAGATGGCGAAGCAGGCCCAAGGGTCGGAACGGGAAGCGAGAGCGGTGTGGGAGTCGTTCCGCAGGCAGCGAGAATCAAAATCAAAGCGGGGAACGTCATCCAAAAAATCTTTTTCATTCTCGCCTCGTCATTGTTCTTTGATCGTCACATCGGCGCTCATGCCCCAGCGCAAACCATCGGGTTGTTCATCCAATTCAATCGTCACTTTGAAAACAACATCGCCGCCGACCGTTTCAGAGATGCGCGCAATATCAATCACCTTGCCGGTGAATTCGCCGCCAAGCGCCTCGATGTAGACCGAAGCGGCCTGCCCCATCGAAACATAGGCGATATCCTTTTCGCTCAAATCGGTTGTTTCGATTTGAAAATGCGTGAGGTCGCCCATCACAATGACGATCTGTCCGGGGCTTGCAAATTCGGCGGGAGAAATTTCAACAGAGGCAATCGTGCCATCGAACGGGGCGGTCAATGTGGCCTGCGCCAGTTGCGCTTTTGCAATTTCCACAGCGGCCTGCGCGCGATCAATGTTTGCCTGCGCGGCATCGAGTCGTTCCTGCGATGTGCCGGTACGTTTGAGATAGGTCAACTGAGTCGTCACCGTGACGACATTTGCCTCGGCCTCGGCAACCCTCGCTTCGAGAATTGACGCATCCAACGTGACCAGGGGCTGGCCTGCGGTTACTGAATCACCTTCTGCAACCTCGACAGTTTTCACCGCGCCTGAAAGAGGAAACGACAACTCGACCTTTTTCACCGGGACGACGACTGCGGATGCGGTAGCCTTTCCCGATACGGATTGCGATGCAGAATCGAGCGAGACAGTGGGAATTGCCGTGGGGCTGGACTGAGAACCACAGGCAGTCAGCACAATGGCAAACAAACCAATTAAAGTGAATAGTTTCCTGTTCATGGATTCTCCGATGATCACTTTCCGTTTGACTTGCTGTCTTTGACGATCAAGCCGTCCTGCAATGTGACAACGCGCTGGGCATAGTTGATGACGCGCGGATCATGTGTGGCGAATACAAAAGTGACGCCGGTTTCCTGGTTGAGTCTCTGCATGATCTCCATGACCTGTTTGCCGTTGGTCGTGTCGAGGTTGGCGGTCGGTTCGTCGGCCAAAATCAAAGTTGGTTTGGGCGCCAGCGCACGCGCAACAGCCACGCGTTGTTGTTGCCCGCCGCTCAACTGATCGGGGCGATTGTTGGCGCGGTCGGTTAAATCAACCGCTTTGAGCAATTCCATGACACGTTCGCGGCGCTCTTTGGGTGAATGCCCGTTCAATAAAAGAGGCATCTCCACATTTTCATACGCGGTAAGCGTGGGAATCAATGCAAAGAACTGGAAAATGAATCCAATCGTCCCGCGGCGCATATCGGCGCGTTGATTTCGATTGAGCCTGGTGACATCCCTGCCATTGATGATGACACGCCCCGAGGTCGGCTGATCGAGGCAGCCGATCATTTGCAGGAGCGTGGTCTTTCCTGAACCGGAAGGCCCGACCAGCGCAGTGAATTCTCCGTTTTGGATCGAGAGGTCAACGCCGCGCAAGGCCTGCGTTTCGACTTTTCCAACTTGATACACACGAGCGACATTTTCGATTTTTACGACTTCCATGATATTTCTCCTTGAGACCTGACAGGTTTCCACAAAACCTTGATTAACCAGACGGATCGTGATTCACGAAAAATCAGCCCATCGGCGTCGTACTAAAACCTGTCAAGTCTGCATTGTTATTTTTCCGCGCGTAAGGCTTCGACAGGCTGCATGTTGGAAGCCATGATCGCAGGGTAAAGCCCGGCCAGTATCGTAGCCACGAAGGTCATGATGGTCAGGTTGATCAGGTTTTCCATCGTCAACCTGGCATAGACGGTATCGGTGATGGCAATGCCGCTCAATCCCATGTTGCCGACGTAAAATCCGTTGACGTTGAAATACATGGTTGCAAGCACGCCGATGATCAAGCCCATGATCACGCCGCCAATCGCCAGCAGGGATGATTCCGCGAGGAACAACATCATGATGCGACTGCCTCTCATGCCAATTGCGGAGAGGACGCCGATCTCACGCGTGCGTTCATAGACCGACATGATCAACGTGTTGATGATGACCGAGACGGAAATTGCCAGAATGATCAGATAAAGAAAGCCGATGTAACTCTGCGCCATGTCTTCCCATTCAACGAACAGGGAGTTCAAATCTCTCCACGTCTTGACCTCCAGGTTGGAAGAAACGCCGAGCGCAGGGGCGACAGCATCGGTCATAGTTGTATCTTTGAGCAGTACAAAAATTGTACTGGCGTGATCCTCTGTCCGCGTCATCGCCTGCGCTTTGGCAAGCGGCAGGAAAACGGTCGCGCTGTCGAACCCGTACGTGTTGGTGGTGTAAATGCCCTTCACGGTAAAGGTCTGTTCCTGAACATTGCCATCTGCAGTATTGAGCGAGAGTCCAACGGTATCGCCGACTTTCAAGTTCAATTTTTCCGCCATTGGCCTGCCGATCAGCACGGCGTCGCGGTCATCGGGACTGAGATACTGTCCGCTGATGATTCCTTCGCGGTACGGATCGCTCGCGGGTGACAGTGGATCAATACCTGTGATCTTCGCGCCCGCGGATTGTGTCCCCGACGAGAGGAATCCGCTCGCGTACAAACGCGGCGTCGCGGCTTTGACCTGATCGAATGCGGCAATCCTGGCAGCGATTTCATCCGGGTTGGCGACCAAATCCTCCCACTTGAGACTCGACTTGTTTTCATCGTACGTCGCCGCGCGGATTTGGATATGTCCGCTTTGGAGTTTGATGGTGTTTTCGAGCGCGCCGCCCATCTCACCTTCAACCACGGACGCCATCAGGATCAACAGCGCCAGTCCACCGCCCACTGCCAGCGCGGAAAAGAATGAACGCCGGCGGTTGCGGCCCAAATCACGAAAAGCCATTTTTAGAATTTGCATCATAGGAGCGCCTCATACAAAATGCAGGGCTTCGGCAGGTTCGCGCCGCCCGGCTTCTGTGGCCGGGATGAGCGCCGCCAGCGCAGAAATGATCACGATCATCGAGACGCGCATCGGCAGCTTCTCGATGCCCCAGGTGGGATAAACGCGGCTTTGCACCAGAGCCATGTAACTCGCGGCTTGGGTCATGGCGCTGCCAAAATCAAGTCCGACTTTCATCAAGTAACCGTTAATTGCCAACCCAAGGACAACTCCTGCCGCAGCGCCGACCAGCCCGATCATTGTCCCTTCGAGGATGAATAACAAAGAAATCTGGTTTGGCTTGAGTCCCATCGCGCCAAGCACACCGATCTCGCGTGTCCGTTCGTAGACCGCCATCAACAGCAGGTTGAGAATGCCCACGCCCGCAATGGCGATGATGATGACGCTGAAGACGTTCATCACACCGGTCTTGGTATTGATCGTGGATGCGAGTTCGGGATAATTCGCCTGAAACGATTCGATCTCGTAGCCGGGCAACGCGGGTTTCATTGCGTTGATCACAACGCTTTCCCGGCCGAGCCTGTCAAGAAAGATTGCCACCTCGGTGGAGCCGTTCACGCCGTAAAGCGTTTGCGCTTCTTGCAGGGAAATGTAAACGTCCTGCTTCTCCATGTCTGCCAGGCCCAGATCGTAAATACCGACGATGGTCATCGTGCGCTGGCGCATCTGTTCGTGCTGTGAACTCCCGACCATGGTGATG
>JBBIUO010000097.1:0-12083 GCA_037440205.1 Chloroflexota bacterium | reverse complement strand
GGGCCTGATCCATCCGCCTTGCCAAATGAAGCGGCTTATTATGGTCGCAGTTCGGTGAAGATCGGGTTTCGGTGCGCGAGTGATCAGTGACCGTAGGGGGACCCATCCATGCAATCGAGAACCATGTTGCGCAAAGGACGGGTCGCCCAATTTACAGGGAGAAAATTTTCATCGAAACAGAATCAATTGTCGGTTAAGGATGAAGCGGAGTTCGATATCGTTGCGAGGAGGTTGCTTCGCTCACTCCGTTCGCTCGCAATGACATCAATTATCTTTACTCATCAACTTACCTATGGTATTATCGCGGCGTCAATTCCATAGCCCAAATACGGCACTCTTATCCAGAGAGGCGGAGGGACCGGCCCTGCGATGCCTCGGCAACCCGTTAGCGGTTAGCAATCAGCCGTTGGCGATTAGCAATTCAAACGCTGATCGCTGAAAGCCAACTGCTAAAATGGTGCCAAATCCGACAGATCAGTTTCTGGAAGATGAGAGGGTACGCTATATGCAATTGCCCTTTCATGTCGAATGGGCAATTTTATTTTTCAAGGAGAAACAAAACAATGAGCAATACCTTTATGACTTCGCCCAGCCTGATGTTTACGTCAGAGTCGGTGACAGAAGGACATCCCGATAAGATTTGCGATCAGGTATCGGATGCAGTTTTGGATGCGTGCCTCGAGCAGGACCCGCGCTCACGCGTGGCTTGCGAGACCGCTGTGAAGACCGGTTTCGTGGCGCTTTTGGGCGAGATCACCACTAATGCCGTTTTCAATTACGATGAACTTGTCCGCAAGGTGGTGAATGAGATCGGTTATGACTCGAGCGAGAAGGGTTTCGACGGAACATCCTGCGGCGTGCTGGTTGCGATTGCCAAGCAATCGGGCGATATTGCAATGGGCGTGAACCATGCGCTCGAAACACGCGATGGTCACAAGATGAGCGATGAGGAAGTTGAATCCATCGGCGCGGGCGATCAGGGCATGATGTTCGGTTATGCCTGTAACGAGACCTCCACCCTGATGCCGCTTCCCATTTACCTTGCGCACAAACTCACGCGCCGCCAGAGCGAACTCCGCAAGAGTGGCGAGATCAAGTGGCTGCGCCCCGATGCCAAGAGTCAGGTGACGGTTGAGTATTCCCAAGGCAAGCCCAAACGCATTGACACCGTGCTCATCTCCACCCAACACGCGCCGGAGGTCTCGCAGAACGAAATCACAGAGATCATCACCGAAGAACTCATCATGAAGACCCTGCCCGAAAACCTTGTGGACAAGAACCTCAAGGTCTTCGTGAATCCGACAGGCCGCTTCGTGGTCGGTGGGCCGATGGGTGATGCGGGCGTGACCGGGCGCAAGATCATCGTGGATACCTACGGCGGCATGGGTCGTCATGGCGGCGGCGCATTCTCCGGCAAAGACCCCACGAAGGTGGATCGCTCCGCCGCGTATGCCGCGCGTTACGTTGCCAAGAACATTGTGGCCGCGGGTCTCGCGGACCGCGTGGAAGTGCAGGTGGCGTACGCCATCGGCGTGGCGCATCCGCTTTCGGTGAATGTGGAGACGTTCGGCACGGCAACGATCGCGGATGCAAAAATCGCCGCGCTCATCAACGAGCACTTTGACCTGCGCCCCGGCGCGATCATCCGTGACCTTGACCTGCGCCGCCCCATCTATCGCAAGACCGCCGCTTATGGTCACTTTGGCCGCGACGATATCGAATTCCCCTGGGAACGCACGGACAAATCCGCCGCGTTGAAGAAGGCGGCGGGGTTGTAAAGGCAGGTAGACAGGGAAACACGTACACAGGGAAACAATTAACAGAGCCGCGAGATTTTGGTCTCACGGCTCTGTTAATTCAAATTGATTTTTTACGGCAAATTAAACGCCTTCACCAAAAAGACCGCCATTTGCGCGCGTGTCACATTGGCGTCTGGACAGTACATTCCACCGCCGCATCCAGAAGTGATTCCCTCCGCCGCAAGAGCCTCGATCCACGAGGCTGCCCAATAGTCAACAGGTACATCCGAAAAGACCGTACCGCTTGCGGGAGGCGGAGCATAGGTACTGCCATATTTACCGCGCAACAAAAAGATCGCCATCTGTGCGCGGGTGATGTTTGCATCGGGACAATAGGAAGTACCGCCACATCCGCCTGTGATGCCTTCCGATGCCAGTTGCTCGATCCATGCTGCGGCCCAATAACTTGCAGGGACATCGGTAAATAAAGTGCCGGTTGCTGTCGGAGGCGAATATGTACTTCCATGAATCCCCCGCAGGATGAAGATTGCCATTTGCGCTCGAGTGACAGTTGCTTCAGGGCAATACATCAATGGAGAGGTACTGCATCCGCCGGAGATGCCTGCATTATAGAGGCGTTCGATATATTCCCGCGCCCAATATGTGGACAGCACATCCGTAAATAGAGTGGGAACAGGAGCCATGCCCGAGATGTAAACCGGAATAAGACTGTTGACATCCGTGCCATCTCCCAACTGACCAAAGTCATTTGCTCCCCAACACATACCTCCGCCATCTGCGGTCAACGCGCAGGTATGCCATAGCGCGCCTGTCATGTAGATCACACCGCTTGAAAGTCCCGTTACATTTACTGGAATTGGACTGTTGGTTGTCGAATTATTTCCCAATTCCCCGCCAAAATTGTCGCCCCAACACATCATTCCACCTGCTGAAGTCAACGCGCAAGTATGTCTTTCTCCAGTTGCAATGGCAATCACTCCACGCTTGCCGCCTTCAATATTCAAAAGAGTTTCGCCGATATTTTCCATGACTGGTCTGTGGCGATGTTGATCAACTCAAAGAACCCCGGCGGTGGGCTGTATCAATTCTATAATCAGTACTTCACGAAAGCGCGTAATTGGCGTTCTCTAACGCCTAATTTGCGCCAGAGAGCGCAAACTACGCGAGGTTTTCGTGATCTACTGATAATGTTGACCCAGGCCTGAGCTACTACTTTGCGCCGTTGAACATCGGCACGCCGGCCGCGCCAAATCTTGAGGCCTTCAATACGCCCGGCGCGCCGCCGTGGGGCACCGACTACATCTGGATTACCGGCGATCCCAAGGCGCTTGGCAAGTTCACTTTCAACGGAATCGCTTACAGCACCTTCCCAACCGCCTGGACATCGGACGGCAGCGTGTTGTGGGGCGGCGCAGGCGATTTGCTGGATAACTGGGCCATCTTTGAAACAGTCGGCGGCGGCGCATTGACCTTCGATACCTACTACGATCTCGAAGAGTTTTGGGACTACGGTTTCGTTCAGGTCTCAACCGACGGCGGCTACACCTGGACAAGCCTCGCCAACGCCTATACCACCTACGATCACGCCCCCAGTGCCCACCCGACCGCCGTTGCCAACCTGCCCGGCCTCACCGGCTGGAGCGGCGCATGGGTTGACATGTCGTATGATCTGAGCGCATACGCCGGCCAGAATATTCTGGTCGCGTTCCGTTATGTAACCGACTGGGCAACCTACTATGACGGCTGGTTCATAGATAACGTCTATGTGGACGGCGCGCTGATCTCCGACGGCTCGAGCGCTGCGGCTTTCCATGACCTCACCTACTATCTGCTGGTCAACAACGATTACACCGTGACCTTCGTCGGCATGAAGACCGTTGGAAAAGGGAATGAGTACAAGGTGGTCAGCATGAAGTTGAACCACGTTACCGAGCAGGGACTCTTCGAATTGAACAAGGTTTTGAAGTGGTCCACCAAGGTTGCGATGCTGGTTACCTTCGACGCGCCGGAAGGCATCACCTATTACGCCCCCTACACCTACGACTTCACATACACAAACAAGGGACCGAAGAAGTAATCCGCTCCTGTAACATTGAGCCTGCCTCACTGGGAGGCAGGCTCTTTTTGGTCCGTCACCGTCATGGAACAGGCATCCATGGCTGTCCGTCCTGGATCTCCCCCGGCGTTACCGGGAATTCGGGAAACCCGGACTCGCCGCATTCCACGACATTTCCTTCCATATCAGATTGATAGGTATAGATCCTCCCGTTTGCTTCGAGTTGGATCATGTAGCCGGGTGTTGGAACTTGTGCATAGGCCACGTCCGGTTGCGGGCACCCCAGGCTGGTATCGGCCCACGTCACTTCCGTGACGTTCACAACCGAAATCTGGTCGGCATTGATATTCAATCGCTGACTCAAGTTGTTTTTGGATGCCTGGATGGCGATCTCTTGCGCAGGCGAAGAGGTACGGTCAATGTGACGGGTGGAGGAATGCTCCTCGGAAGCGTCAACAGGCCCAGGGGAAGGAAGAGGCGGTACGTCGAAGGCGGGCGTCTGCTCACAAGCAGTCAGGATCATGCCCAAGACAAGTATCAGTCCAATGGTTGGTTTCATGGATACCTCCATGTCATGGACGCCGCAATTCGTTTAAAGTTCACGCAAATGACAATCACCCAATCCATAAAGGCGGCTGTCATTTCCGTTCCTGAAGATTTATGGCAGTGGCAAGTCCCTCGCACGGTCACTTCACGCGCGGCATTGAAGAAGGCGAGAGGGTGCAGGGCATCAGTGAACAATAAACGAAGCCGTGGGACCATGGCCTCACGGCTTCGTTTTAATTCTCTATATCATAGAGTTCTTCTACAACAAGTTAAATGTCCTCACCAAAAAGACCGCCATCTCAGCGCGGGTGACCGGGCTGTCGGGGCAGTAGATACCCGGGCCGCAGCCGCTGGTGATGCCTTCCGCCGCGAGTTGCTCGATCCACGCATCGGCCCAGTAGCCTACCGGCACATCAGTGAAAATGCCGGTCGCCGGGGGAGGCGAATACGATGATCCATGCCTGGCTCTCAAAAGGAAGATTGCCATTTGCGCACGAGAGACGGTATCGTCCGGACAGTAGTTGCCATTTCCACAGCCACCGGTGACTCCCTCGCTTGCCAGTTGTTCGATCCATGCAGATGCCCAATAACTGGAAGGCACGTCGGCAAATACAGTTCCGCTTGCATCCGGCGGAACATACGATGCCCCATGAATTCCTCTCAGCAGGAAGACGGCCATCTGGGCGCGGGTAACAGTATCCTCGGGGCAGTACTGCAACGGGTCAAGGATGCAGCCACCGGTAATCCCGGCGCCGTAGAGTTGATCAATCCATTGCCAGGCCCAATAGTCGGTCGGAACGTCATAAAAGGTGGTGTAATTGTTCGCGCCATCGGTGCAATTTGCATCATTGCTCCAGGTAAACTCATCCAAAAAGACGGTCGAATCATAGACAGAGTCGCCAAGATCCTGGATGGTGAACACAATTTCAATATTTCCTCCCGGTGTTGCCGGCGCATGGGCGCGCAGTAACGTGGTTCCCCCATCATAGGTCGTCCCGGTGTCCGCCTTAACACCATAGATCGTATTTATGGAAATGATGTTTCCCGCGGAGTCAAAGGCAATGTTATCGGGGGCTTCAGCGGTAAAGGTATCGTTATAAATGGAACCAACGTATTCTGGAAATTCCTCCGAAAAGAAGGCAAAGTCAAAACTGGCGCAATTCATGTCCGCAGGTGCATGAAGCGTTAGCGCGAATTGCGTCATGTCTTCTCCATCCAGATTGTTCAACCCATCCAGCGCATAACTCAAACTATCCGAATCGTTGGGCATATCCGCACTCTCGGCAAGTCCCGTGGATAGGATCGCGAACGTGCTCCCTTCCCTTGGAAAAAACTTCCCCAGCGGGGCCGAACCAATGCCCACCCCAAGAATATCACTCCCGTTCAGGCTGGCCGATACAATATCTGAAGACGGAACACCCATTGCAATCGCCAGGTCCTGGGGCGTGGCCGGCGGTGCAATGGACATTGAGTTGGCTTGCTGGAGCAAAGTCATTTTCGGTGTTCGTTTGGGTTCCTGATTGAGGGGGTTGGCCCCTGCAACGTCGATCCCTGATGAGAAGATGAAGGTTGTCATCAGGATGATAATCATCAATATATTCACGCCCTTGGTTTTCATGGAGTCCTCCAATTAGGATTTGTGTGGGTGTAAGAGGTGTTATTTTGCATCAAGTGTGTTTTGGCCATTTGAAACATGCCCGAATGAAACTGAAAGATATTAAATTTCAAATTCGTGATTCATATCTCTGAATTTGCACACTCCTTTCCATTTTCACCCGCCGTCTCCCTGGGTGGGAACAGGATAAACTCGAAAAACGGCGGCCCGTCGGGATTGAAATTGAGACTGGGAAACCCGGCATGGAAGGCCAATTCCCAGTTTGTTGATAAAATATATCTTAGCCTTCCTGCTTCATTAAATCTGGTGCAATTTTTAGCCAATTCTTTCATCGCTTTGTGAGAGACAACTTGCCTTCAATCCTCCTCGCCGACCTACTGGGACAGCACCTTCAGCGGACACATACCAGCGTCAACCGCCTGGCAAAGCTGAGCGGCATTCCCCAAAGGACAATTGCAAACTGGCTCAACGGGTTTATCAAAAAGCCTCATCAGTGGCAGTCCTTGGTCAAGGTCGCCTCGGCCCTGCACCTCAATCCCGCCGAGACCGATGAATTACTCCTCACTGCTGAGCATCCGTCCCTATCGGAGCTATCCAGGACAGCGGCCTCGAGGCCTGATAAAGATCTTTTATCGAACTTTCATCCATCACAACCCCGGAAACGCCCTTTTCAGGCAATTGCCGACTTATCAACCTTTGTAGGGCGCACATCTGAAATCAAAGACCTCAAGCGCATTCTGCTGAACGGTGGACGGGCCGCCATCTGCAGTTTGCGGGGCATGGGCGGCGTCGGCAAGACGTCCCTTGCGGCACATCTGGCCTACCAGTTTCGTGATGAATTTCCAGACGGCGTGCTGTGGGCACGATTGGACACTTCCGATACCCTCTCCATTTTGGGGGCGTTCGCCGACGCCTACGGCAAGGATGTCAATCAATACAAAGACATCGAGAGCCGCGCTTCTGTGGTGCGCAATCTGCTTGCCGAAAAGCAGGTTCTCATCGTGTTGGATAATGCCGAAACCAGCGCACAGGTACGTCCCCTGCTCCCGCCCAGCACCGGCAACAGTGCAATACTTATCACCACCCGGCGTAATCTCTCTGTACTTGATGGCTGGACTCAGGTAAGACTGGAACCTTTCGATACCGCATCACAAGAAGCGCTTGAACTTTTTGAAGTTTATCTGGGAAGGAATTTTGTCCGCGTAAACAACCATGCGCTCCTGGAAACAGCAGAGCTATTGGGATACCTGCCTCTGGCACTGGCAATTGCGGCTGGACGATTGGCCGATGACCTGCTCCATCCCCAGCGCCAAAAAGAAGGCATTGTTGAGAGATTCCTTGATTCCCTGCGAGAGACACGTACTCGCCTGAATGTCCTGACACGCGACGACATGGAAATACGCGCGTCGTTTGATATGAGTTACACTTCGCTTCCAACCAGACAAAAGGAATTGTTCGCCGCATTGGGCATTTTCAGCGGGGAAGATTTTGGGTCAGACTCAGTGGCATATTTGATGGAAGAAACTCCTGCGACCGTTGAGAAAGATTTACAACGTCTACAGGCGCTCTCATTGGTGCAGGAAGGTCATGGGAGGCGCTGGCGGTTGCATCCGCTATTAAGGGATTACGCACGCGAACAGCTCGAAGCGACCAACCGAACATCCATGGTTGTAGAAAAGACCTTATTCATGTATCAACAGACCGCGCAGGGACAATGGTCTTTCATTCGCCCCCTTGATGCAGAAATACCCAATATTCGTTTTGCGCTCGATCAGGCTATTCAACTGAAACTTTACAAAACGCATCTTGAAACTGTGCAGGCAATCATTCCAATATTGGGCATCGGGGCATGGTTTTCCCTGGCGCGTTCCGCCCTGGAACAGGCGCGTGGGGCGGCTCATGCGCTGGGAGATTCCAGGTCCGATTTTTATTTGCTCAAAGATCTTTCCCACATACAAATGGAATTGGGTGACAATAAAGGCAGTCGGGACAATTTGCACCTTGCATTGCAACTTGCGCGATCCACAAATCAGGAAGAGGATATTGCCGATATTTTATGCACACTGGGCAAGCTTGAACAAATTACAGGATATCGAAAACAATCGAACATCCATTTTGAAGAAAGCCTGGCATTGGCCCGAAAACTGGAGGCGCATTACATTGTTGGGCGCAACTTGAACAACATGGGACTAAATCTCAAAGAGGAGGGGCGCCACAAGGAAGCAGAGAGATTGTTCCTGGATGCTTTGAGATTGTTCAACGAGCACGGATTTGAAGATGCAGCATTTATCGTTCTAATGAATTTAGGGGATGTCTATAGCGCAATGGAAGACTGGGATCGCGCGGGTAACTACTGGCAGGAGTCCCTGGCATTGGCGCGCTCCAGAAATCACCGCTCCGCTGTCAGTGGTATGCTGGTCAATATGGCAGAAATCCACGAAGTTCGCCATGAATGGGACGAGGCCAGGCGATGCTTGAACGAGGCGATCCGATTGGCGCATGAGATCAACTCGCCGCGCGGAGAAAGTATTGCCCGCAGTGAATTGGGACAACTCTTCCGCAGGCAGAAAAACTTCAACGAAGCTTTCGAGCAACTTGATCGGAGCCATGAACTGGCAGTTGAGGCCGGTGATGTGGAAAGAAAGGGAATTATTCTCCGCTATCTGGGTCTGCTATATTTGGATTTAACGCAATTGGAAAAAGCACAGGCCGTTTTGGATGAAGCGCTTTCATCAGCAAAGGAAATCGAGAGTGAAATTATGATCGCCGATATTTGCTTTGTCCTTGCAAAAGTTGCATTCGCAGGCGGGAAACGCGCCAAAGCGAAAAAATGGGCAAGGGAAAGCCTAGCGGTCTACGAACAACTTAACCTTGCGCGGCAGTTGGAAGAAGTCCGCCGCTGGCTCGCATCGCCGCACGCAGGCGTTTCTCCCGGTTTCCATGCTGGCGGACCAGGGCCAAAAGATAGGTGGAAACGCACGCGCCCGCCAACCCCGTGAGACTGGGCTTCATCAGGCCCACGCCAAAGGCAATGGCCGGTTGCACATCTCCCCATGGATCAGCCCCGCCTCCACCGCGGACTCCACCCCCGAGCACCGACAACTGCCGAAGTTTGATGTTATTTCGTTGAGAACAGTTCAAGTTTGCCATCGTTTGACAAGAAATAGAATTCAACATTTTCAACAAGACTTCCATACTTTCGAAGCCATAATTCTGCAACTTCTCTCTGATTTCCAAATACAAGAAATTTTCGTTTTGCAGGGACATGCTCAAGAAGCCACATGTGACCAGCAATTTCCATGAACTTGGCTGGTGGCAAGTTTGTGCCTCGAACCAACGTCAGGAATTTTTCGCGTGTTAGTGTAAACTTGTTTCTGTAAAATATCGTACACACCATACAGAACGGCTTTCCCAATTGCGTCGGCGGGAAAGTCTGTCGCCAACACGTCCAGCGGTTCTTTCCGCAAGGTGCGCCCTAAGTACAGCCTTTCATAAATGTGTTCCGAATAAATTGATGTAAACTTGGGTAATGAGGTGCAACCAATGCGAGGACCAAAACCAAACAACCCGATATATCTTGTTGAAAATGAAATAAGAGAATTACGTCAATTGGTGAAAGGTCGGAACTCGCCACAAGTGAAAGTGATGCGCGCCCGGATTGTGCTGGATGCTCACGAACATTCGGAATGGAGCAACCAGCAAATTGCAGCCGATGTTGGATGCACTGATCGGGCAGTGCGGAAATGGCGGCGGCGCTGGAATGAGAGTAAGAGCTTGGATGACTTGCCCAGACCTGGAGCGCCGAAGCGTTTTTCCCCTGAAGTTCGTGTGCAAGCAACTGCGTTGGCTTGCAGCCTTCCAAAGGAAAAACAGGCGGTATTGAGCCGCTGGAGCCTGTCCGAAATCGTCAAACACCTGCTGGGATTACAGATTGCTTCCGCTATCAGTACCAGTACAGTGTGGCGATGGTTTCAAGCGGACAAACTCAAACCTTGGCGGTTCCATAACTGGCAACATATCTTGGATCCGCAGAAATTTCTTGAGCGCGCTCGACCAGTGCTGGAAGTATACGAAAATGCTGCCGCATTGTTGCAAAAGGGCATTTGGGCGGTTTGCGTGGATGAAAAAACATCCATCCAAGGCCCGCCAGTTGGAGCAAGAACCTGCGCCTGCCAAATCCGGGCAGCCTGTGCATGTTGCTCCACGCTATAAACGGCAAGGTGCATTGCAATTGTTCGCCGGGCTGAGTGTTGCCGATGGTTACAAATACGGGCAGACCTCGGAGCGCAAACGCTTTGTGGACTTTCAGTCGTTCTTACTCCAAGTCATTTTCCCGGAAGCACTCCAGCGCAAAGTGCATACCATGATCCTGATCTTGGACAACGGTACTACACATGCGCCCAAACAACCGGAGAACCGGTTGCAAGAACAAATTCGATTACATTTCTGGTCGCTGACCATCAAAGTCCTTTGGTTGCCAACCAATGCTTCCTGGCTTGACCAGATTGAAATCTGGTTCAGCGTCTTGCAGCGCAAATTGTTGACACCCAACCACTTCCACAGTATTACCGTGCTGACGCAATCCATTATCAGTAGATCACGAAAACCTCGCGTAGTTTGCGCTCTCTGGCGCAAATTAGGCGTTAGAGAACGCCAATTACGCGCTTTCGTGAAGTACTGATTATGGAGTTTATAAGGTGCGAGAACCTTTCACCCAAACCGATCCGGTGGACCTACACCGTTCAGAAACTCGAAACCAAACTCGGAACGGTCTTATGAAAGGCTGTACTAAACATGCTAATCCGCGAGGCCGAACGCGCAGTGAAGGCAGAGGACAATCTGCTTTGGTTGCAAGAGATGGGGTAAATGAAATACTGTGCGGCGCAACACGCACAGCAATTGCCTTTCATACAGTACCTCAACAACCCAGCAATCAAACCACCAAACGATCCAACCACCCAACTACCTCGGCACCTCATGATGCAGCCTGCACCGCGCCTCGTACAACTCAGATGCGCCGACGATCACAACCGGGTCATCGTAACGCGCGGGCTTCCCATTAACCAGTCTCTGCGTGCGCGAAGCATTCTCCCCGCACACCATGCAAATGGCATGGAGTTTCGACACATCCTCCGCCACCGACATCAGCACCGGCATGGAGCCGAACGGCTCGCCGCGAAAATCCGTATCCAGCCCGGCGACCAACACACGCACGCCGCGCGCCGCCAGTTCGCGGGCAACCGTCACCACGTCGGGGTCGAAGAACTGCGCCTCGTCAATGCCCACGACGGTCGTGTCGTCATCCAGCCGGGAGCGGATCTCCGCCGCCTTTTGGACAGGAACCGCATCGTAGGTTGAACCTGTGTGGGATGCCACTTTCTCCACCGCATAGCGGATGTCAATGGCGGGTTTGAACACCTGCACCTTTTGTTTCGCAATGGTCGCGCGCACCAGACGGCGGATCAACTCATCGGTCTTCCCGCTGAACATGGACCCGCAGATCACTTCGATGGAACCGTGTGTGTGTTTCATGCAAAACTCCTGTCATCAAAAAACAGGCAGATGCTTCCTGCATCTGCCTGTTTGGTTTACCTGAGAAATTATTCCCCGCCAAAGGAAACGTCTACTCGCCCGCTTCGGCGGTTGCTTCAGAAGTCTCTGCCGCTTTGGGAGCCTTTGCAGGCTTCGGAGCATCGGGCACTTCAGGAACTTCAAATCCCAGAGAGCGGAGTTTCTTCTTGGTCGCCGTGAGAGACGATTGACCAAAACCGGGAATCGCCAGCATCGCGGCATTGCCTTCGCCAAGTTTCTCCAGCGTCTGACCGATGTTCAGGATGCCCACCTTCTTGAGCGCGTCTGTCGCGCGCGGCGAAAGACCGAGATCGTCAACCGAACGCTCGGGAGAGTTGGCCGATTCTTCCTTGGCCTTCTGCTGTTCCACATACGTCTGTCGGGCGGAAAGTTTCTTGTAGAAGCGATCCACCTGCCCTTCGATGTCAATGAGACGCGCCGATTCACCGGTAAAGAACGGATGACAATTGGAGCAAATGTCAATGCGCAATTCCTTCCTGGTCGAAAGCGTCACCCAGGTTTTTCCGCAGGAGGC
>JBBIUO010000096.1:0-12214 GCA_037440205.1 Chloroflexota bacterium | reverse complement strand
GACGAAATTCCGAAAGCGTTCCGAGATCAACACATCGCGGCCGTCGCGGACGATGTAAACGAGTTTGGCATCGGGGTAAACCGCGTGCATGTCGCGCACGGCCTGACCGTGAATCGTGGACGAGGGGCTTTTATCGCCGACGATCATTTTGCCTTCGCGGGCGGCATCGCGTTCCATGATGAAATCGGCGGCGGCACGCAGGACGAGGGGCGAGAGATCGCGTCCATGATTCCAACGGTTGGATTTTCGCGTGAGCCATTCCTCGGCTTCGGGCGAATCCACCAGCGATTTGAGCAAAGGCCTGCGCGTGAAAAAATGCGCCTGGTAATTGCAGTGGACTTCGGGATGCAAACGGGCGAGGCGCATGAGAAGCGTGGTGCCCGAGCGGGCGTGGCCGAAGATGAAAAATTTTTCGCGCGGAAAAAATGCGCGGGCTTCGGCAACTTCTTCCGCAGTGATGGCGGGAATGGGATTGCGGTTTTTCTTTTGGGGTTCGCCGCGCAAGAGGATTTTGGCGGCATGTTTCAGGCGGGTGAGCAAGTTATGTTTCTCCTAACCGCCTGATTTTACTGGAAATGAGGCGCTTCGCGCGCGGAATTTACCTATGGTTTTCTCAGGCTCCCCCATTGATTCCAATTTTTCAACCACAAAGGCGACAAAGGATCACAAAGAAAAAAAACGGAGTTGCCTCGTAAGCGCGTCTCCGCTTTGATACCTTTGATCAATTTACCTGACAGAAATTTACCACCCATCGGCATCCACCTGCTCGCATCCCTGCTCGATTGCCTGCCGCATTAATTGGATGTCGTCGAGCGGGATTGTGCCTGCAAATTGAAGTAATTGAATGCCAGCAACTCCATGCGGGGACGAAACCGCCAGCGAACGCGTAAATTCCAGAACCCGCCATTGCAGTTCCTGCGGCAAATCCTTCAAGTGTTCGATCACTTTTTCAACGATTGAGATATCCATTTGAGCCTCCTATTCGTCAGGTAACGGCTTTTGGGCGATTTCCATTTTACCCCGGTTTCAACAGCGCCCCGCTTAACTTTTCACCGCTTCGGTTGTACAATCTAAAAAAGTGACGGGCAAGTGAAGTGGTCAGAAAGGTGGAAAGATGAGATGGGGTAATCGGTTCGTTCGATGCGGGGGGATTGTTGCCTTTTCCATGATTTTAGCCGCCATGCTCGACGGGTGCGGAGAGGCCGCTGACGATATACCTGTCGTCTTCTGCACGCCGGAATCAAGCCAGGTCAACATCTATCGCGTCCCGCCGCAATCGTGGGCTGATGCGATCTTCATATATGCCTATCCCCCCATGCCAACTGCCATACCGCCAGCTCCTCCCGCCATATCACCGCCAAACGAGGGAATGATACTGGGCGCCCGCTACGCCGCATTTCAACAACTTGCAAAAGAGGCGGAACGCTGGTCGGATACAGAGACCATCAAACTGGATGATTCGAGCAAGGTGCGGATCACCCTGACCTTCATCAGCCCGGAATTGATCCAGGCGGTGTTTCTCAGCGACGTGTTGAAGGATCGTTTTCTCACCACCGGTTTTCAGGATCAACTTCAAAGTACGCTCAACGGCGTGGCGGACCGCGACGAGTTGCTGTTCCTGCTCACGGTGACATCATCCAACAGCGACAACATGAACCCGATCCCGCACAAAATACAAATCCCGATTGACAGCATGAACCTGAACAATGCGGAGAATTTAATCGTCCCATCCACGCACGATGACCACAACCTGGAGCAGATCATTGACACCGCGTCGGAGCCTGTCTTTGGGTATCTCGCCTATCCGCTTGCCATGTTATCGGGGACGCAATGCAAATGGATCATGGACCCGAAGTACAACACGAACATCGTCGTCACCGTGCCAACCATCAAAGTGGATGGAAACGGCACCGGGGAACATTCATGGACGATTCCATACGCATCGTTGATAGATCCGATCCTGCCTCCCGACCCGCCCAACTTCATCATACCTCCCGGCTTCGATACAAACCTGATGGTGCCTCTGGACTTGCCGCCCACTGAATTTAATCAGGCCGATTACTGGCAGAATTTTGCAAGGTTCATTTGGAGTCAATTGACGTTGGGGAAATATTAACCGGTTCAAATTCAGGTAAACTATCTGTATCATGAAAACCGTTTTCACGTTTGTCCAATCTCAAAGCCATGAATACCCCGGTCATCCCGAAAGGCCGGGCAGGCTGGATATGCTGGAGCCTTTGCTCGATTCAGTTGATGCGGAAAAAATCGAAGCGGTCAAAGCGACGCACGAACAGGTGGCGCGCGTGCATCATCCGCGATTGGTGGGGGCCATCGAAGAGGTTTGCACGCAAGGTCCCGGCATCATTGATTACGCGCCCACGTTCGTTACGCATACTTCTTTTGAAGATGCGCTGCTTGCGGCGGGCGGTGTCATCACTTGCGCGCGCGCCGTGCTTCGAGGCGATGCGAAGAATGCCTTTGCCATTGTCCGCCCGCCGGGGCATCACGCCGAGCCAGACCGCGCGATGGGCTTTTGCATTTTCAACAACGTCGCCATCGCGGCGCACGACGCATTGGAAAACGGTCTGCAACGTGTGATGGTCATTGACTACGACGCGCATCACGGCAACGGCACGCAGGCGGCTTGTTTGAATGACGACCGCTTCGGATTCATCTCGACCCATCAATGGGGAATTTATCCCGGCACCGGCTGGATCACAGACGCGCCTCACGCGAAGGGACGGCTGGTCAATGTCCCTTTGCATGAGTTTGCAGGCGACGGAACGTTTGCGCGCGCGGCGGATGAGATTTTCAAGCCGGTGGTGGAATCCTTCCGCCCGCAGATGATCTTTGTCTCGGTGGGATTTGACGCGCATTGGAACGATCCGATCACTTCGCTGGGACTTTCCACGCGGGGGTTCTTCGAGATTTCGAGAAAGGTCGTCCAACTCGCGGAGGAATATTGCGGCGGGAAGATCGTCTTTGTTTTGGAAGGCGGCTATGACCCGCAAAACGTCTGCAACGGGGCGATGGCTGTCTTCGACGCATTGACCAACTCACAGTTAAAGGAAGAAGCGGGCGATCCGTCACCGTATCCCGATTCGGATCACGAATCCCGCATTCATGAAATCTTGAAATGGCATGGCATCGCACAGTAGAAATGTTTTGTTGTAGAATCGTCCGCGAAGGATAAAGGAGTGAGCGATGCAAAGAAAAGAGAGCAAGGGTTTTGTTGAGTTGGAGTGGGTCTGCCCGAACTGCGACAGCAGGAACAAGGGTTCAAAAAAGACTTGTGAAAATTGCGGCGCGCCCCAGCCGGAGAATGTCAAATTTCAGCGCGCGGCGGATGAAAAAATAATTACCGATGAAAAAGCCGTCAGTGCGGCAAAAGCAGGCGCGGATATTCACTGCGGATTTTGCGGCACGCGCAACCCAGCCACCGCGACGGTTTGTTCGCAATGCGGCGGCGATTTGAAGGAAGGCAAGGCGCGGCAGGCGGGACAGTCTCTGCAGGCGGCTCCTGTTGCGCCGAAAGTTATCACCTGCAAAAATTGCGGAGCGGAAAACCCCGGCAGTGAACGGGTGTGCAAGCAATGCGGCGCACCGTTGCCGCGCGCTGTCGCTGAGCCGACTCCTGCTGTTGCGGAGATGAGTCCAACTGCGAAGGCTCAACCGAAAAAAGTAAACTGGCTTTTGTTCGGCGGGATCGGCGCATTTCTGGTGGCGTGCTGTATTGCGATCTTTGCGTTATTTGTATTTCCATCCAAGTCGGTGCAGGGAACGGTGACCGACGTGTACTGGGAGACCTCTGTGCCGGTGCAGGAGGTTCGCGCGGTGAATTATTCCAACGAGCGCGGCAGTCCGCCTTCAGATGCGTACAACGTTTCCTGCCACACGGAGAGTCAGGAAGTCTGCGAAGATAAAACGATTGACAAGGGCAACGGCTATGCCGAGGTTGTGCGGGAATGCCACACCGAAGACACGGACTATTGCAGTTACACAGTGGACGAATGGACGACGATTCAAACCTATCCGATGAGCGGCTATGATCTCCAACCAATGTATGCTGACCCGAATGTTTCCAGCGGCCAAAGGCTTGGCGATTCGTCTGTCACTTTCACAGTGACGTTCAGCACGCCGAAGGGAGATATCACCTACTCGCCGGGGTCGGTCAGCGAGTTTCAGACGTTCCAGATTGGCAGTACGTGGACGATCCAGTTGAATGCGCTGGGCGGGGTGTTGAGTGTGGGAAGGTAGGGGAGAGTGATCAGTTATCAGTGGACAGTGATCAGTCGGAAAGCTCCTGAGTGAATCGGGAGTTTTCTCTTTATAATGAACTCATGGATAAAACAGTGGCAATCATCGGCGGCGGGCCTGCGGGTTTGATGGCCGCTGAAGTTTTGAGCGGGCATGGGGTGAAAGTGGATGTGTACGATTCCATGTCATCGCTGGGGCGGAAGTTTTTGATGGCGGGCAAAAGCGGGTTGAACCTCACCCACTCGGAGCCGTTCGAGAAATTCATCTTGCGGTATGGAAAACGAAAAAATGAAGTGGAAAAATGGTTGCTGGAGTTCACTCCCGATGATTTGCGCGAGTGGGCGCGTGGACTCGGCATCGAAACTTTTGTTGGCACATCGGGGCGGGTGTTTCCAAAAGAGATGAAGGCCAGTCCGCTGTTGCGGGCGTGGTTGAAGCGGCTGGATGCGGAGGGAGTCACATTTCATTTGAGGCACAGGTGGAATGGATTCATCGCCGCCGGGAACGGCGACGGGAACAAAGTAAATGTCGAATTCGAAACACCCAATGGAATCAAAACAGTCCATGCCGATGCGGTGGTGCTGGCTCTCGGCGGCGGGAGTTGGGGCAGACTCGGCTCGGATGGGGCATGGGTCAATTGGCTGAATCAGGCCGGGGTCAAGGTGGAAGCGTTGAAGCCGTCCAATTGTGGATTCGATGCGGCATGGAGTCGTCATTTTCGTGAGAAGTTCGATGGTCAGCCGATCAAATCGGTGGTGCTATCGTTTGGCGAATTTCATCAGCAGGGCGAGTTCATTGTGACGAAAGAAGGCGTGGAGGGAGGTTTGATCTATGCGGCTTCGGCTTTGCTCCGCGATGAGATTGAATTGAAGGGAAAAGCCGTGATCGAATTGGATTTGTCGCCTGACCGAACTCATGAATGGCTGGTTGAAAAATTATCGAAGCCGCGTGGCTCGCGTTCGATGTCGAGTCATCTCGAAAAGACTGTGGGGTTGAAAGGCGTGAAGGTGGGGCTGTTGCATGAATTCATGCCGAAGGAAGACTTTGTAAATGTGGAAAGGCTGGCTTCGTTTATCAAACGATTGCCGATTCCGTTGATTGCGACTCGTCCACTGGATGAAGCCATCAGTAGTGCGGGCGGTGTGACGTTTGAGTCGCTCGATGAAAATTTGATGATCCGCGCATCCCCCGGAGTCTTTTGCGCGGGAGAAATGCTCGATTGGGAAGCGCCGACGGGAGGCTATTTGCTCACCGCATGTTTTGCCAGCGGACGAGTAGCTGGAAAAGGTGTTTTGAAATGGTTGAAGTTTTTGAGTTGACATGACCTATCCATCGTGATATAAAACGCCAAAATATTTCCGTACTCATCCAGAGAGGCTGAGGGACCGACCCTGCGACGCCTCGGCAACCAGTTAGCGGTTGGCAATCAGCCGTTAGCGATTGGCAGGCTAAACGCCAATCGCTAAACACAAACCGCTAAAGACGGTGCCAACTTCGGCGGACGATCAATGCGTCCGGGAGATGAGAGATGATATGAATTTCATGTCGCCTCTCGTTGCGAGAGGCGATTTTGTTGCTTGAGCAAGTCGGTGGTTGAGTAGGCGGCGGGTTTCGATACGTTCCTTCAGGATTACTCAACCACCGCCGTACACTTGCACCACACGCAAGTGCAGGTGTCGAAACCACGCGCGCTGGAAGAGGCGCAAGGATTGGAAGTTTGAAATGCAAAAACGAAATATTTCTACTGCCGCGTTAAAAAGACCATTCAACGCAACTGAAATCAAAATCGAATCCCCGTATGTTTGTTTGGTTTATTCCGCTCAAGAGGATGTAACCGAAGAAGAGATGGAGAGAGTTTCAGAGTGGATCATATCTTCGGGTTGTCGTTACGCCGTTTGTGCAGGTGTGGATTGTTCCAAGTGGCATGATGAAATAGATGCTGCATATCTGGCAAGCGACCCTAATTATTCTCCTCCGGAGTCTCGATTCATCATGACTTCCTGGCATGTTGACGACACTTTGGAAGAAGTCGTTTGGTTTTGGCTTATGTGCACTACGTATGATGATAAGATATTTGAAAATTACCTTCTCTTAATTGTAGGCGAACCAGAGGGTCTAAAAGAAAGAATAATGAAAGCAGTAAATGAAATCGTCAATTGATTGGATTATTTAGGAGATTTAATGAATCGCACCTACACCAACCGCCGCTACCTCGACGCCCTCGAAAAGAAAGTCCTCGTCTTCGATGGCGCGATGGGCACGAGCCTGCAACTGCAAAATCTCACCGCCGAACATTTCGGCGGCGAACAATACAACGGATGCAACGACTATCTCGTCATCTCGTACCCCGAAGCCGTGGAAAAAATCCATCGCTCGTTTCTCGAAGTCGGCGTGGACGTGCTCGAAACCGACACATTCCGCTCGAACCGCAGCACGATGAAGGAATACGGCTTGCAGGATCGCGTGCTGGAAATCAATGAAACAGCGGCGAGGTTAGCGAGAAGGCTGGCGGATGAGTACACAGGTAAACAGGTAGACACGTACACACGTACACAGGTACACAACGAACTACCTAATTCGCATCCGCGTTTCGTCGCAGGTTCTATTGGCCCTTCCGGCAAACTCCCTTCAACGAACGACCCCGAACTTTCCAACGTCACGTACGATGAGTTGATAGATGTGTTCCGCGAGCAAGCCGTTGGATTAATCAAAGGCGGTGTTGACCTCCTCCTCATCGAAACCTCGCAGGACATTCTCGAAGTCAAAGCCGCCATCACGGGCATTCACAAAGCTTTCAGCGAAACGAATGTCTGGTTGCCGATTCAGGCCCAGGTCACGCTGGATACGACAGGCCGCATGTTGCTCGGCACCGACATCAACGCATCCCTCACCATCCTCGAAGGCATGGGCATTGACGTCATCGGTCTCAACTGCTCCACCGGTCCCGAACACATGCGCGAGCCAATTCGCATCCTCGGCGAAAATTCCACGCTGCCCGTTTCATGTATTCCAAACGCGGGACTTCCATTGAATGTGGATGGTCAGGCCGTTTATCCTCTTGAACCTGAACCGTTCGCAAATGATCTTTATGAATTTGTCACCAAACATAACATTTCCGTCGTCGGTGGATGTTGTGGTACGACTCCTGAACACCTGCGCCTCCTCGTAGACAAACTACGCAACACGCCCCACGCAACACGTCCGCTTCGCTCCACGCCTCAGCTTGCTTCTGCCATGTCAGCGATTGCCATGCGACAAGACCCCGCCCCCACCTTGCTTGGCGAGCGCTGTAACGCGCAAGGCTCACGCAAGTTCAAGCGACTCCTGCTCGAAGAAGATTACGACGGCATCCTCGACATCGCGCGTGAACAAGTCGCAGGCGGCGCGCACGCTTTGGATATTTCTGTCGCCGTGACGGAACGCCCCGACGAAGCCGAACTCATGCGCAAGGTCGTCAAGAAATTGCAAATGGGTGTGGATGTTCCGCTCGTGATCGACACCACCGAACCTGATGTTCTCGAAATCGCGTTGCAGACCGCGCCTGGACGTTGTTTGATAAATTCAACTCATCTTGAATCGGGACGTGAGAAAGCCGATAAGATTTTTGGTCTCGCCAGAAAATACAATGCCGCCGTCATCTGTCTCACCATTGATGAGAACGGCATGGCGAAGACCGCCCAGCGCAAATACGAAGTTGCCAAACGCATCTACGACATCGCTGTGGACGACCACGGACTCAAACCCGAAGATTTGGTCTTCGATGATCTGACCTTTACCCTCGCCACTGGCGACGCCGAGTTCGTTGACTCAGCCAAAGAAACCATCGAAGGCATTCGACTCATCAAACAAGAATTACCTGGCGTAATGGCGTCACTCGGCGTGAGCAACTTGTCATTTGGCTTCGCACCCCAAGCCCGCCCTGCTTTGAATTCAGTGATGTTGTATCACTGCGTTCAAGCAGGCCTGGATATGGCGATTGTCAACGCGGCGCACGTGATGCCCTATGCCGAGATCGGCGCAGAAGAACGTGAACTGTGCGAAGACCTCATCTTCAACCGCCGCGAAGACGCGCTTCAAAGATTTATTGCCCATTTTGAAAATGTTTCTGTCTCAACAGATACTGGCATTGCCGATCCCACCGAAGGCATGACCTCCGAGCAGAAACTTCACTGGAAGATTCTTCATCGCGTGAAAGACGGAGTCGAAGCCGATATTGATGAGATTATTGGTAGACAAGTAGACACGTACACAAGTACACAAGTAGACAAGGAAACAGGTACACACGGAACACCCACCACGCAACACGAGACCGCCGTCCACACCCTCAACACCGTCCTCCTCCCCGCCATGAAAGAAGTCGGCGACAAATTCGGTGCGGGTGAATTGATTCTGCCCTTCGTGTTGCAGTCCGCCGAAGTGATGAAGAAGACCGTGACGCACCTCGAAAACTATCTCGAAAAGATGGAAGGCGTCAGCAAGGGACTCGTCGTGCTTGCTACCGTCTATGGCGATGTGCATGACATCGGCAAAAATCTTGTCAAAACGATTCTCTCCAACAACGGCTACGACGTGATTGATCTCGGCAAGCAAGTCCCTGCCGAGACGATCATTACCAAAGCTGTCGAGGCCAACGCCACCGCGATTGGCTTATCCGCGTTGCTGGTTTCTACATCCAAGCAAATGCCACTCATCGTCAACGAACTCCACCGCCGTGGACATAGCATCCCCGTCCTCATTGGCGGCGCGGCAATCAACCGTCGCTTCGGACGCCGCATCTTGCAAACCGAAGACGGCGCGTTCTACGAGTCGGGCGTCTTCTACTGCAAGGATGCCTTCGAAGGACTCGAAACGATGGATACGCTCATAGACAAAAACAAACGTCCCGAACTTCTCACAAAGATTCGCCAGGAATCCGAAATGGAACTCAACCGCGCCGAATCCGTAACCCGTAACTCGCAACTTGTAACTCGTTCCTCGATCAGCCCATCCCCCATCCCCCTCCCCGCCAAACTTGGCCAGCGCATCGTCAAAGACATGCCGCTCGAAATCGTTCTCAAGCATCTCAACATCAACGAGTTATATCGCCTCTCCTGGGGCGCGAAGAACACCCACGGCGCTGAATGGGACAAGATGAAGAAAGACTTCGATACCCGTCTCGCCCAAATGACCAAAGACGCCCTCAAAGAAGGCTGGCTCAAACCCCAAGGTGTCTACGGTTACTTCCCCTGCCAGGCCGACGGGAACGATCTCATCATCTACGACCCGCAATTACCAATTACCAATTACCAATCTCCATTAACCAATCTCCAGGAACTAACCCGTTTCACCTTCCCCCGCCAACCTCACGATGACCACCTCGCGCTTTCCGATTACTACGCCTCGGTCGAGTCGGGTCAAATGGATGTGGTTGCGCTTCAAGTCGTGACCGTGGGCCAGTCCGCCAGCGACAAATTCGACAAACTCCAGGCCGCTCACGACTACACCGAAGCCTACTTCGTGCATGGACTTGCCGTCCAGGCCGCCGAAGCGACCGCGAACTATCTCCACGAACATATCCGCCGCGAGATGGGCATCGCCGAAAAGCAGGGCAAACGTTACTCGTGGGGCTATCCCGCCATCCCCGAACTCGAAGATCACTTCAAGGTCTTTAAACTCCTGCCCGCTGCGGAATCGGAATTGGGAATGAGCCTTTCGGTCTCCGGGCAATTGATTCCCGAACAATCCACCGCCGCCATCATCGTTCATCACAAGGACGCAAAGTACTACAGCGTTGGCGAGTCGAGGGTGGAGCAGTTGATGAAGTAGCGCGAAATACTATTTCGCACAACGGTAGAGCGAGATAGTATCTCGCTCTACGAACTAACATGAAAAATCTCAATTACCGCGAATATTATCGTCGAAACCTGCCCCACATTCAACCGCGGGGCGCTACGTTTCTTGTCAATTTCCGTCTGGCAGGTTCACTGCCCGCCGAGGTCGTTGCAAGATTGCGCGCCGAAGCGGATGATCTTGAAAAGAAACTTGTGGAGATAAAAGACCCTGTGGAAAAATCATTGTTCCGTGACAGGGAGCAACGAAAACTTTTCGGTAAATGGGACGATGCGCTCCACAAGAGTCGATCAGGGCCGTTCTGGCTGAAGGATGAACGCATCGCCCAAATTGTCGTCAACTCGATTCTTTATCGTGACGGCAATTGGTTCGACATGCTGGCCTATTGCATCATGCCGAATCATGGTCATCTTGTTCTGACACCGTACGAAAGTTCGGATACAGCAGATTACAGTCTCGCAAGAATTATGCACAATATCAAACGAAATTCTGCAAACCATGCCAACAAGATTCTGGGTAGAACAGGAGCATTCTGGCAACATGAAAGTTACGACCACTTTGCACGTGACGAGGCCGAACTTGAGCGGATTATCAAGTATGTTTTGTACAATCCAGTAAAGGCGGGGTTGACCGATGATTGGGGATCATGGAAATGGTCATACTGCAAATTTGATATGTAGAGCATGTAGCGCGAGATAATGTCTCGCGCTACATGATAAACTTGCCCACATGAAACGCTCCCTGCAAATCGCATTCAATTCCTGGATTGGACTCTCTCTATTGGTCATTGCCAGTGTCATTGCCATTTACGTGCGCAACGGCCAAACGGGACTCAACCTCTTCATCCAGCAATGGCCTTACTCCAATTTGACGGTGACTTTGGAAGCGACTGCCTATACCTGGCTGTGCGCGGGCGCGATTCTGTACATGCTGGCAAATGACAAGATCAACGCGAAAAACGCCTTCTTCGTGGCTGGATTCTTCATCGTCATTTTGCTGTACCTGAATGTCCTGCGTGAGCGCTTCCGCTACGGCGACTATCAATACTATCTCGAAGCCGCCACCGCGTTGATGAACAACCAGCCTCTGCCAGATGCATATCTCTATCTTCCGCTTTGGGCGACCATCCTGCAATTCATCGTCCCGCTTGGAGATCAGGGGATGCTGGCAATCCTATGGACAGTCAATATCATCATGCTGGGATTGTTCTACATTCTGCTGGTGCGTGTCCTTGAAAGATACGGTTATTCCAACCGCCTCGCTGTGATCATCGCCGTGTTGTTCATGTCCATCAACACGCCACTGCATCGAAGCCTTGGTTATGTGCAGGTAAATCTCATCACGATGGTTTTGGTGATGTCCAGCATTCTCACCTTCCGAAAAAATGACCTCGCCTCCGCGTTGGCACTGGCGCTGGCTGTGCATCTCAAGACTTCCCCCGCCGCGCTCGCGCTTGCTTTTCTGCTCGAACGGAACTGGAAATGGCTCGCATGGTTCGCATTGACCTTCCTCATCATCGCCTTCATCCCCATCGCCCTCGAAGGGACTCGTCCTTACTTCGATTACCTCGCCAACATTAACATCCTCACACACATTACCGACACCAACTTCCACGACACGTCCTTCGATTCGTTCTTCCGCTTCTTCAATCCCTTCCTCGGAATTGGAATCAGCACAACCCGTATCATCACCACAATCGCAAAGGGACTTCTTGGCATCGCCACAATTTATGTCATGGCGAAAAATGTCCGCGGCCGCACATTCGTCAACGAAGAAAAAGAAAACAGCAATCTGCTCAACGCCATCCCATCCCTGTTCATCGTCATGACCCTCGCGTCGCCCATCGTATGGGATCATCACGGCATCTTCACCGCGCTTTCGTTTTTGCTCCTGCTTCATTGCCTCGAATCCCCCGCGCTGTGGATGTGGTTCGGCTTTGCATACTTCCTTGAATTCATCCTGCCCTCCTTCGACTTCTTCCCCTGGTCGTTTGGTCGTCTCGCCGCGCCGTTGATCGTGCTCTATCTGATGTGGCATGTCACGCGCAACAAGCAAACTCCCAAATTCATCCCTGCGGCAAACCGATGGCTTTAGCAACTTCCCGTTTCATGAAAAAACATTATCCCAT
>JBBIUO010000095.1:0-12224 GCA_037440205.1 Chloroflexota bacterium | reverse complement strand
AAGGATGCCGCCAGCCGCAAGCCAGCGGGGACCGACACGATCCGAGACCCAGCCGAAGAGGGGCTGGGTCAATGCAGAGGCCCAAATGTAAATGGTGGAGAACAGGGCGATCTGGGTTTCGCTCAACCCAAGATAGGTCAGCAACACCGGGCGGCTCGCGTTGAAGGTATCCACCATGAGGTGGCTGACGGCGATGGATGAAAAAATGGAATCGAGGAAGATGTTCATCGGTTGGCGTTATTTTCCGCGATACAGGCGATTCGATTCGATGTATTCGTAGACAGACGGCAGAACGTAATAACGATACACATCCCCTTCCGCGATGCGGCTGCGAAGTTCACGCGAAGACAGGTTTTGCAGAAGCGCGTCGATAAACACGACTTTGCCGGTCAGGCCGGGGATGTGAGCCTCGAGGGTGGGCATGTCGAATGAGTCGCCGGGGCGGCGCATCACGCCAATTTTGGAAACAGCAGTTACCAAGTCAAGAGGGAAGCGCCAGGTCGGTAAATCCCGAAGCGAATCGCCTCCGAGCAACAGCACGATATCCGCATCCGGTTCCTGTTCGACAAACAATCGCACGGTATCAACAGTGTAATGAGGGCCGGGGCGATCAATCTCGACGCGCGAAATTTCAAAGGCGGGATTATCCGCGACGACGCGCTTCAACATTTCCAAACGATGCGGAAGCGGCGTGACCTCCTGCTCTTGTTTGTGGGGAGGATCCGGCGCAAGCACCCAAAGCAAACGCGACAGTCCCAACTGCCGAACGGCTTCGCTCGCGAGGATGAGATGACCGATGTGGGGCGGATCGAAGGTGCCGCCGAAGAGTCCAATTTTTGTGCGTGGCATGTGGAAAGTATATCGCAAAGTATTAATGGGATTTCAATTTTCCAGGCGCAACATTTGCCGGTGGTATACTCCTGAACCGACAAGGAAACCCCATGCCAGACTCAACAAGTTCGTCCGCGCTTGAAAAAATCATGAAGGCTGTTCACGCTGTGGAGCGGGGGGAATACAACCCCGATCTGCTGAACGGTCTCGAAAAAGATTCAGGGGAATTGGGACAACTGGCAAACCTGCTCGATAGAATGGCGCGCAGTGTGACGTTCCGCGACAATCAATTGCACCTGCTCAGAAAAGTAATTCCCATCGGCGTTTCGCTTTCTGCCGAAAAGAATTTCAACCGCCTGCTCGAAACGCTCGTGGTGGAAGCGCAATCGGTGACGAATGCAGATGCGGGAACGCTTTACTTGCTGGAAGACAATGCACTTAAATTTGTGATTCTGCGAAACACGTCTCTGGGCTTGACCTTGGGCGGGACCAGCGGAAATGAGATTCCCTTCGCCCCGGTGCCGCTCTACCACGCCGACGGAAGCGAAAACCGCTCGAACGTGGTCTCCCATGCCGCATTGATTCACAAACGAATCAACATCGCCGACGCCTACGAAGCCGAGGGATTCGATTTCTCCGGCACGAAATCCTTCGATGCGAAGACAAAATACCGTTCCAAATCCTTCCTGACCATTCCGCTGGAAAACAACGACGATAAACTCATCGGTGTTTTGCAATTGATCAACGCGAAAGACCCGGAGACCGGCGCGATTGTTTCCTTCAAAAATGACGATGCGCTGGAAGCTCTTGTCCTGCTTGCAACCGCCGCGCTGGATGGTTACATCATCGAAGCATCCCTGCGGCAGGAGATCGCCAAACTCAAGATCGAGATCAACGAGTCGCGCCGCACTCGTCAGGTGCAGGAGATCACAGAGACGCGCTATTTCCAGGAATTGAGAGACAAGGCGAATCAGTTGAGGGCGGAGCAGTCGAAGAATAAGAAATAGGGAACGGGACAACGATTCAGCGAGTCAGCAAATCAGCGGGCACAGCGCAAAAGTGTCGGTAGAATTTCCCCGGGCATTTAACGCAAAGGCGCAAAGGCATTAAATTCTTGGCGTCTTGGCGTTAAGAACTCCCGACAGTTTTGCTCTACACTCCAAATCAGCGAATCAACAAGTCAACGGGGCGCTTTCAGTTATAATTTTTCCATGCTTCCAGAGTCACCGCTTGCCGCCATCGAAAGCCGGTTGCGCTACCTGCTCCCGGCCGAAATGTACGCCTCCATGTGGACCAACCCGTCCATTGACATGATGCTCGATGTCCACAAGCACCTGCGGACACTGCAACGCATTCTGCACGATTATTCCCCTCGGCAAATATCCGCCCGCCCATTAAAGCCGGGGGACATCAAAACCGAGTGGCAATACGGAACGATGATGTTCACCGACCTGGCGGGCTTCACCAAACTCATGGAGGCCAATTCCACCAAGGGGCGCGAGGGCGCGGCAGACCTGCTGAAGCAGTTGACCAAATATTTCTCCGCGATGATCTCGATCATCGGCAAATCGGGCGGCGATCTGGTCGAGTTCACGGGCGATGCGCTGTTGATCGTCTTTCCAAAACGCGACAAAAACGACGACACCGTTCATGCTGTGCGGGCAGGATTGCGAATGCAGAGGGCGATGAAGGAATTCGCGCAGATCGAAACCTCTGCGGGAATTGTCAACTTGAAAATGCGGATCGGAATCCACAGCGGCAGGTTCCTCACAGCCGATATCGGCACGCCCCGCCGCATGGAACACGTCCTGCTCGGAAAGGACGTTCAAAAAGCAAAACTGGCCGAGAGCAAGGGACGGAACGAGCGCGTCAACCTCTCCCCTGCGGCGTATGAACGGGTCAGTGACCAGTTCCGCTTTGAACGCGGCGAAATGGCCGAGAATGGAAAAGAGCATGGACAGTATTACATGCTCGTGGAAGACGACCTGGCCGATGAAGAACTGGGCGAATACGAGATCACCCCTGTCACCCGCCGCATGGCTTCCAGCGCATTGATCGACCGCGACAAGCAGTCGGTGTTGATGGAAATCATCGAGTTGATCAATTCCATTGAGCCGATGGCAAGCTTTCTCCCCTTCCCGGTCCTTTCCCTTTTGGTGGAAAGCGCCGCGCAACGGAAAATAGACCCGGACTTTCCCAAACCGACGGTCATGTTCGTCAACTTTATCGGCCTGCCCGAAGCCGCAGACCGCGCCCTGCCCGGCGAAGAGATCAGGCTTTCCACAAGTTTTTCCAAGGCATTTTCATTGATCAACGCCGTGGTCGAATCGCGCGGCGGCATGTTGAAAAAAGTGACCTATCACCTTTCCGGTTCGGATATCGTCATTTATTTCGGCGTGCCAACCGCCCACACCAACGACGAAATGCGCGCCGCCTCCGCCGCCGTCGCCATCCGCGACATCGTCATGAACATCAAGCCGCCCACCATTGGCAACTTTCAGCCTGAGATTTACTGCCTGATCGGAATTCATTCCGGGCCGGCCTTCGTCGGGGAGATCGGCGAACCGCGCGGACGGCGCGAATATAACGTGCTGGGCGATACGGTCAATACCACGGCGCGCCTGATGAACCGCGCCCAAAAGAATCAGATCATCATTTCCGAGAGTGTGCAAAAGGTGATCGAATCAAAATATGAATGCAATCCGCTCGGCGAGGCTTCGCTCAAAGGTAAAAGCGCTCCCATGGCGCTTTATGAATTGGTGCAAAAAAAGCCGAAGGGATAAAACCATTTCTTTGCTACCGTACATCACGCCAAATTATGTCATTGCGAGCCGCCGCTCTCCCTGACACCGCCCGCCAGGCAGGTGTTGTTTTCGGCGGCGAAGCAATCCCATTTTCAACTGAAATATTCCTCAAAACGGGAGGTTGCTTCGTCGGGAAGAGCAAAACCCCTCCTCGCAACGACATTTGTACGGTAGCAAAACCGTTTCTAAATTTCCGGCCGGTTGGGCTATAATCAGTCAATAAATTATCAGCAAATCCATGAAGCATGGAGAGAAGATGTCCACAATCATTTCAATACACTCATTCCGCGGCGGCACGGGAAAATCCAACACGACAGCCAATATCTCGGCGCTACTGGCAATGGACGGGGCGCGTGTCGGCGTGGTGGATACAGACATTGCCTCGCCCGGCATCCACGTTCTATTCAATCTCGATGAATCCGAGATGGTGCATTCCCTGAATGATTACCTGTGGGGGAAATGCTCCATCGAGGAAGCCGCGCACGATGTCACCGGTCATCTCGGAAGCGAGATCAAGGGACAGATCTTCCTCATCCCTTCCAGCATCAAGGCCGGTGAAATTGCCCGCATCCTGCGCGAAGGCTACGATGTGGGCCTGCTCAACGACGGCTTCCGCGACGTGGTCGAAAAACTCAAACTCGATTATCTGCTCATTGACACCCACCCGGGTCTGAACGAAGAAACCCTGCTTTCCATTGCCATCTCCAACGCGCTGGTCATCATCCTGCGTCCCGATTCTCAGGATTATCAGGGCACAGCCGTCACCGTGGATGTGGCCCGCAAACTGGACGTGCCGAAGATGCTGATGCTGGTGAACAAGGTCCCGTCTCAATTCGACCTTGAAGATGTCCGCACTCGCGTGGAGCAGACCTACGATGCCACAGTGGCCGCCGTCCTTCCCCACTCGGATGAAATGATGGCGCTGGCCAGTTCCGGCATCTTTGCCATTCGCTACCCCGATCACCCCATGACGAAGGGACTGCGCAGTCTCGTGGATCAACTCAAAGCTTAGGAAAATTTCCGAATGCGCCATGAGCGAAAACCTTTTCGAACTAGCGATCCAGGAACTTAAAGCCCGCACGGAGGATATCCGCCCTTCCGACGTGGTGTTATTCTCCGAGCCGTTGCGTTCCGCGTTGAATGCAATGATCCGCCTCAATCGTTTCAGCCTGACCGAATTTCAGGAAAAACTCGAATTCACCCGCGAGGAAACCAGACAGATTGCAGACATCCTCGTGGAGCGAAATTTATTCACCGTCTCGAAATTCTCGAACGACGAGGAAACATTTTACGAATCCCGCCTCTCCGCAATGACGCGCCCGTTCAGCCGCCCGCCATCGGATATTTGGAAAAAGATAAATTGAACGTCAACCCACCCATTGCTCCTTGCGCCGTCCCCGGCGCAAGTTGCTTTAACATGTTCAAGCCGCAATGCCAGCGGAATTTTCGGGCGGGTTTTCATTTCGGCTATAATGCAAAATATGGCAGATAAACTCCTTACCCGATATGAAGAACTCAAGGCGCAGGTCAACTTTCATAATTATCGTTATCACGTGTTGGATGCGCCCGTCATCAGCGATTTGGAATACGACCGCCTGCTGAATGAACTCAAAAAAATCGAAGCGGATCATCCTGACTGGATCACACCCGACAGCCCCACGCAACGCGCCGGTGCCCGGCCTGCCGACCGTTTCGAGAAGATTCGTCACCCCGCGGCAATTCTCTCGCTTGCCAATGCCTTTGGCGCGGAGGATGCGCGCGCGTGGCTGGAGCGAATCAAAAAATTGGATGACCGCGTGGAAAAAGCCAGGTTCGTCGTCGAGCCAAAAATTGACGGTCTGTCTGTCGTTTTACATTACCGTGACGGATTGTTCGTGCAAGGCGCAACGCGCGGCGACGGTGAAGTGGGGGAGGATATTACGAGCAACTTACGGACGATACGATCCATTCCTTTGAGGATACCAGTAACCGGTAATCAGTCATCAGTGATCAGTCATCAGTTATCAGCGACCAATTACCAATCTCCAATTACTAATTACCAATTACCCAAGTATCTTGTGATTCGCGGCGAGGCATTCATTCCCATCAAGGAATTCGAGGAACTAAATAAAAAACTGGAGGAGGCTGGCGAGAAGACCTATCTCAATCCGCGCAACACCGCGGCGGGATCGCTTCGCCAACTCGACCCGCAACTCACCGCATCGCGTCCGATCACATTGCTTGTCTACCAAATCGTCCATGCCGAAGGCGGCAAAGTTCCAACTTCGCAATGGGAGATCTTGGAATATCTCAAAGCCCTCGGTTTCCCGGTCACGGACATTGCGCGTCGATTCAATGACCTGGAATCGGCGATTGCCTACACCGAGACATTCAACACGGGACGGGATGCGCTTCCCTACGAAGCCGACGGCATGGTCATAAAAATTGACGATTTGACTCTCGCCGCAGATTTGGGTTTTGTGGGCAAAGACCCGCGCGGTGCAATTGCCTTCAAATTCCCCGCGCGCGAAGTGACCACCACATTGAACGAGATCGGCGTGGCGGTGGGACGCACCGGCGTGTTGACTCCGTATGCCATCCTCGAACCCGTCGAGATCGGCGGCGTGATCGTGGAACGGGCAACGCTCCACAACTTCGATTACATCGCCGAGAAAGACATCCGCGTCGGCGACCGGGTGCTGGTCAAACGCGCGGGCGAAGTCATTCCCTACATCATCGGCCCGATTGTGGATGCGCGAAGCGGCAAAGAGAAGAAATACAAACCGCCCTCAAAATGTCCCGCCTGCGGACAGGAGGTGGAGCATCTCGAAGGCGAAGTGGCGTGGTACTGCGTCAATGCCGCGTGCCCGGCGCAACTTGTCCGCAACGTGGAGCATTTCGTCTCACGCGGCGCAATGGACATCGTTGGGCTGGGGATCAAAATCGTGGAGCAGTTGATCGCGGAAGGGTTGGTCAAGGATGTGGCCGATCTGTTTTCGCTCGAAAAGAGTCAACTGCTCGAGTTGGAAGGCTTCGCAGAAAAAAAGGCGGAGAATCTGCTTGGGGCCATCGAGCAGGCCAAAGGTCAGAATTTGAACCGCTTGATCGTCGCGTTGGGAATCCACGGCGTTGGTGAAGTCATGGCAGGAGATTTGGCGCGCACGTTTGGGAATCTATCCGCGCTCTCGAAAGTGACTGCCGATGAACTTCAACAAATCGAAGGCGTGGGACCGAACATCGCCGAATCGATTGTGGATTGGTTCGCGCAAAGTGGGAATCAAAAGTTGTTGAAGAAGTTGAAGGCGGCGGGAGTGTGGCCGGAGATGAAGAAGGATGAAAAGAAAAAAGAGGGCGCGTTGACCGGCCTGACCTTTGTGGTGACCGGCACGCTTCCCACGTTATCGCGCGACGGCGTGAAGGAATTCATCGAGAGCAACGGCGGAAAAGTAACCGACAGCGTGAGCAAGAAGACCAGTTACCTTGTGCTCGGCGAAGCGCCCGGCTCAAAACTGGAGAAGGCGCAGGCGCTGGGCGTGAAGGTGATCAACGAAGCGGAGTTGAAAAAACTCGCAGAAAGCTGACCAACACTCACAACCCGCAACTTGTAACTCGTAACTCACCCCGCAACTAGACAGAACCTTTTCCCTCGGCTACACTTGCGCCATTCTTTCTCGGGAGGCACCGCATGGATTTCAACAACACAAACGATACCGTCACCCGCCGTATCAAGGCCATGACGGATCGTCTCGATTACCTGAAAGCAAACGACCTTTATTTTTACAACCAGCCGGTGGAGGAAATTTTGCCCGGCAACAAGGTGCGTGTCCGCGGGCGCGAAATGGGGATGTACGCTTCCTACAGCTACCTGGGGCTGGTCGGCCACCCCCGCATCAACGAAGCCGCAAAACAGGCCGTGGACAAATTCGGCACCGGCACGAACGGAGTCCGCACACTGGCTGGCACATTGACCATCCACTCCGAACTCGAAGAGACCATCTCCAACTTCAAGCACACCGAATCGGCCATCACCTACACCTCGGGCTACGCCACGAACCTGACCGTCATCTCCACGTTGATGGGACGAGGCGATTACGTCTTCTCCGACAAGATCAATCACGCCTCCATCGTGGATGGATGTCTCATGTCCGGCGCGGAGTTTCGCCGCTTCCGTCACAACGACATGGAACATCTCGAAGGTCTGCTCAAGAACGCGCCCGCCGACGTGGCAAAACTCGTCATCGCGGATTCGGTCTTCAGCATGGACGGCGACATCATTGACCTGCCCAAAGTGGTGGAGTTGTGCAAAAAATATCACGCCTGGCTGATGATCGACGAAGCGCATTCGGTGGGCGTGCTCGGTGAAAAAGGCACGGGCATCGAAGAGCATTTCAATATGTACGATGCGATCGACATCAAGATGGGCACACTCAGCAAGACCATCCCTTCGGTGGGCGGATATGTTGCCGCAAAGAAGGAGATCATTCAATACCTGCGTCACGCCAGCCGCGCCTACATTTTCTCCGCCGCACTGCCGCCTGCACAGGCCGCCGCCGCCAACGAAGCCTTCAAGGTCATTTTGGATGAGCCGTGGCGCATCGAACGATTGAACCAAAACACCAAACAGTTCATCGGAGGGTTGAAGGGCATGGGCTTCAACACCCTTCTCACCGAAACCGCCATCGTCCCTGTGTTGTGCGGGGAAGACGATCTCGCCTTCGCCATGACCCGCGAATGCCAGCACAACGATGTGTTCGTTCTGCCCGTCGTTTCACCTGCCGTGCAGGAGGGACTCGCCCGCCTGCGCGCCACCGTCACCGCCGCGCATGAGCCAAGCGAGATCGAGCGTGCGATGGATGTCATCGGCGAAGCGGGGAAGAAGCTGGGGTTGATCAAGTAGCCGGTGGGAACTGGCAATTGGTAAATGGTGACCTCATGGCAATGGCTGTGAGGTTTTTTCTTGCGCTTTTCATGGGTGTAAAGTACACTTTAAATATGCAAGGTAAATTTAAACCACTCTTACGGTACGCGCAATCGGCGGTTGGAAAGGCGATTTCCGAGCATAAATCCTTTTTGATGCTTGGCCCCCGCCAGGTTGGGAAGACCACGCTTTTATCAGAGCAATTGCAGGGAAACGAGCCGCTTCTTTCCTACCTGTTGCAGGATCCCGCCGTCCGCATTTCGCTGGAACGCGCCCCGGAAAGGGTGATCCGCGAGGCGCGGGCAGTCAATGGATATGTTTCGATCTACATTGACGAGGCGCAAAAGGTTCCAGAATTGTTCGACGCCGCGCAGGTATTGATTGACGAAAAGAAGGCCGGTGTTTTTCTTACCGGTTCCTCCGCGCGGAAGTTGCGTAAAAAAGGCGTCAACCTCCTGCCCGGCCGGATTCGCCTGTTCACCCTGGACCCGCTCCTGTGGGGCGAATTGGGTCTTCTCAAAGAGACGGATAACCCCTTCATTCCCCCGCTTGCGTTGAAAAATATCAATTCGACCTCGCGTACCATCGAAGATACGATGGTGTATGGAAATTTGCCCGGAATCCTTTCCCTGCCTGCCGAAGACGCCGTTGAAATGCTCCGCGCGTATGCCCATTTATACATCGAGGAGGAGATTCGCGCAGAAGCGCTGGCCCGTTCCGTCGGTGCCTTTTCCCATTTCCTTGAACTGGCGGCAAGCGAGTCTGGCACATCGCCAAATTTCACCAAACTCTCGCAGGAGTCCGGCGTCACCGTCCCAACGATCAGGGAGTATTTCAACATTCTTGAGGACACGTTGGTCGTCGAGAGGATTGATCCCTACATCAAAAATGCGCGCAAACGGATTTTATCCACACCCCGTTACTATTTCTTCGATACTGGCGTTCGCAACGCGCTTGCGCGTCTGCCGCTCCAGCCTGAATTGCTGCAGGCGCAAAAGGGGATTCTCTTTGAACATGCGGTCATGCTGGAATTGATCCGCAGGGTGCGGCTGTTGAAAACGAATCACAAGATATATTTCTCGCGCACCTCCGGCGGCGCGGAAGTGGACTGTGTGATCGAATCGCACGACGAATTGATTCCCATCGAAATAAAAAGTTCCACCTCCATTGCCGGCAGGGAATTGACCGGTCTGCGGAGTTTCATCTCGGAATACGGGAGCAAGGTCAGGCAGGCGTATGTTGTCACGATGGGCAGAAATCCAGAAAAAATGGATGACAAGATAACGGCCATCCCATGGCAATATCTGTGATTGCTCCTGCAAGGCAGATAAGAAAACTCTTATCCACAGATTCGTTTTCTTCTGTATACTCTACCCAACTCCGATGGGGAGTAGCCGCCCGAAAGTTGGGTAGCACAGCCGTCAATACGGAATTAATTTCCCGGCTGTTCTGGTAAAGGCAAGACCATCGTCAAATCAAAGGCGATGGTTTTTTTATTTTATACTTGCCATTGCACAACAGGATAAACATGAACTGGCACACTCTCGAAATCGAAAACGCGCTCAACGAACTCGACACATCCTCCGAAACGGGCTTGACAACCGAGCAGGCAGACGCACGTCTCTCGCAATACGGCTCGAACGAACTCATCGAACGCGGCGGACGCACACCCTGGCAAATTTTGTGGGAGCAAATCACCGCCACGATGGTTTTGATTCTCATCGGCGCGGCTGTCATCGCAGGATTGCTCGGCGATTACAAAAACACCATCTCCATCCTCGCCATCGTCGTGCTGTACTCCATCCTCGGCTTCGCGCAGGAATACCGCGCAGAGAAGGCCATTGCCGCGCTCAAGAAATTATCCGTGCCGAATGTGCGTGTGTTGCGTGATGGAAATCTAAAAGAGATCGCCGCGAACCAACTCGTGCCGGGCGACATCATCCAACTCGAAACAGGCAACGTCGTCCCTGCCGACCTGCGCCTGCTCGAAGCCGTCAATTTGCGGATTCAGGAAGCCGCGCTCACAGGCGAATCCGAACCCATCGAAAAACACACCGCCGCGCTTTCCAGCGATCCATCCGCGATCCTTCCGCTCGGCGACCGCCGCAACATGGGCTACATGGGAACCATCGTCACACAGGGGCGCGGCCTCGCGCTCGTCGTTGGGACGGGAATGCAAACCGAACTTGGCAAGATCGCCGACCTCATTCAACAGGTACATCAGGAAAGCACTCCCCTTCAACGCCGTCTCGATGCGCTTGGCAAAAATCTTGCGCTCATCGGCACGGGCATCGCCATCCTCATTTTGATTCTCGGCCTCCTGCGCGGCGACGAACTTCGTCACATGCTGCTCACCGCCGTCAGCGTGGCCGTAGCCATCGTCCCCGAAGGCCTGCCCGCCGTCGTCACCATCACGCTCGCGCTCGGCGCGCAACGCATGTTGCAGCGCAACGCGCTCATTCGCAAACTGCCCGCCGTCGAAACGCTCGGCTCGGTCACGGTCATTTGTTCGGATAAAACCGGCACATTGACCGAAAACAGGATGACCGTCGTTGTGCTGGATGTGGCCGATCACGCACTGGATTTGACCGAAGAAATCGAACGCGACGGAACGCTTCGCACGACCCGTGGGCTGGGGACGCCGCTCCAACGCGAAGCGTCTCTGTCCCTTGCCATTATCGGCGGAGCGCTGTGCAACGACTCGAAACTCGTAGACACCGGCGATGACCGCTTCCACACCCTCGGCGACCCAACCGAAGGCGCGTTGGTGGTGGCCGCCGCCAAAATGGGCTACTGGAAAAATTCACTCGACCCATCCTTTCCCCGCGCCGCCGAACTTCCCTTCGACTCGGAACGCAAACGCATGACCACCGTCCATCACCTCGGTCAATACGACCCGACCGTGCTGGCAGGACTCGAAATCGGCGACCTTCGTTACATCGCGTTCACCAAAGGCAGTGTGGATGGCCTGCTGGATATCGCGAGTCATGTTTGGGTGAATGGAAAATCTCAATTGCTTGAATCAGGCTGGAGGTCCAGAATAGAAGCGGCGAACGAACGTCTCGCCAAAAAAGGGATGCGCGTGCTCGGCATCGCCTTCCGCCTGATGAATTCCATCCCCGAAGTCATTCAAACCGATCTCGAACAAAATTTGACTCTCGTCGGCCTGTTCGGCATGATCGACCCGCCGCGCGGCGAAGTGCGGAAGGCCGTGGCAACCTGCCGCGCCGCGGGCATTCGCCCGGTGATGATCACCGGCGATCATCCACTGACCGCGATTGAAATTGCGCGCCAGTTAGGCATCACCGACAATGGCCGCGCGTTGACAGGCGTCGAAATCGAAAACCTGACCTTCGATGAATTGAAAAACGTCGTGGATGAAGTCAACGTGTTTGCGCGTGTCGCGCCCGAACACAAACTGCGGATCGTGCAGGCGTTACAGGAAAACGGCCATATCGTTTCGATGACCGGCGATGGCGTGAACGATGCGCCTGCATTGCGAAAAGCCGACATCGGCGTGGCGATGGGCATCACCGGCACGGACGTTTCAAAAGAGGCGTCTGATCTGGTTTTGCTCGACGATAATTTTGCGACCATCGTTGCATCTGTAAAAGAAGGCCGCACGATCTACGATAACATCCGCAAGTTCGTGCGTTTCAGTGTGGCGGGCAATATCGGCAAAGTGTTGGTGA
>JBBIUO010000094.1:0-12241 GCA_037440205.1 Chloroflexota bacterium | reverse complement strand
CCTTTGTGTACCTTTGTGACCCTTCGTGGTAAGGGTTTTCCCGCCAGGAACGGAACAGCCCAATTAAAAAAGGAAGAAAACTTCCGCGCTGGAAGTTCCTCTTCCTCTTTGCCTGTCAGCAGAATGGGCTATTCCATGTGCGCCAGCACGCGCTGATGCGCGGTTTCAACATCCATATCCAAAATAGATATCAATTTGTCCCGACCGTTTTCCCCAGCAACAACCTCCACACGCGATTTTGGCACTCCCAGCACCTCGGCGAGGTACCCAATGAGTTCGACGTTCAACTCATCCTCCGCAGGATCGGAGGCGAGATGCACCTTGACTGTGCCGTCGTTCAGGATGCCTACGATCTGGTTGCGGCTTGCGCGCGGCGTGATCCGCACCGCCAAAGCAGACCCGCGCTGGCCATCGTGCAAAACATATTTTCTGGACATGGTTCACCTCAACTTAACGAAACTAAGATGGCAATCAAAAGATTGGACAAAGCCCAAATCGCAAAGATCAACACCATTGGGCTGAAATCGAGCGGACCCGACTGGGGCATGATGCGGCGAATCGGCTCCAAAAACGGGGCAAGGATTCGATCCAACGCCTCACGGACGGGGTGATACGGCGAGACGAAAAACGAAAGCAGAGACCACGCAATCACGATCCAGATAAACAGGCTGGAAAGCAACCGTATCAATGCAATCAATATCTGAAAATCCATCAAACCTCCGTTTAATATGACCGCGGACCGACGATGGCCGTGCCCACCCGCACCAGCGTCGCGCCTTCCTGCACCGCCGCTTCAAAATCGGTGCTCGTGCCCATTGAAAGTTCTGAAAAATCCACGTTCGAAAACTGCGAAGATAAATATTCCTGCAACCGTCGTAACTTCTGGAAGAACGGCCGTGAGAATTCCGCAGTTTCGCCGAGCGGCGGCATCGTCATCAAGCCGCGGATTTGCAAATTGGGCAGGGACATGATCGCGCCAAGTTCATCGAGCAGGGCGGGCCATTGCGTCTCGTCCCATGCAGGCCAGCCCGATTTGCTCTCCTCGCCGCCGACGTTGAACTCCAGCAATGAAGGCAGAACCCGTCCCGCTTCACCGCAAAACCGGTCGAGCCGCGCGGCAAGTTTCAGGCTGTCCAGCGAATGCAAAAAGTTAAAGTTCGCGGCCACAAGCGGAGCCTTACGGCTTTGCACATGACCGATCATGTGCCATTCTACCGCAGAATAATTTTGCAATAATTGTATTTTCTTTACACTTTCCTCAGGGTAATTCTCGCCCAAAATTTTTGCGCCCGCTTCGATGGCCGCCCGCACCACCTCCACGGGCTGGGCTTTCGTAACCACCACCAGCCTGACAGAATCAGGATCACGGCCTGCGCTTCGAGCCGCAGTTGCGATTTTATCCAGCGTTCCCAAATATCGTTCGCGGATGGATTCAACAAGATCGCTCATGCCCTGATTTTACCCCGCCTCTTTCCTCCCCTAAACCTGCAACGCCATTAATGCGCCGAATCTACCCGTTTTTCCTCTCTCCGCCCGGTGCGAGAACCAATCGTCCAAATGACAGGCGGTGCAAACCCCCGAAACCTCGATCTGCCCCACGCCGGCCTGTTGGAGTTGCATGGCGTTCGATTTCCACAAATCGAGGAACGCGCTTCCGTTCCTGAACTCGAACATTTCATCGGCTTTGCTGTTGAACGTCTGCCGAAATTGCGAAACGACCTCCACGCCCACTTCATAATGGTCCACGCCAATGGACGGCCCGATGCCCGCGACAATATCTTTTGGATCACTGCCGTAGCGCGATTGCATCCCTTCGACGGCGGCTTTGGCAACGCCGCGCATGGTTCCCATCCAGCCTGCATGGGCAATGCCGATGACGTTCTTTTTCGGGTCGTGGAAAAGGATCGGCACGCAATCCCCGAAGCGCATGAACAGCGAGACTTCGGGATTGTCGGTGAAAATGATGTCGGCTCTCGCGGCGGGATGATCGAGCGGGCGCGGTGCGTCGGCGTAGACAATGCCGGTTCCGTGAACCAGCCACACGTCATGGATGGAAGCGGGTTCACATCCCATGGCGCGGAACACACGGATGCGATTCTCCGCCACATGCGCAGGGTCATCCCCCACCGATCCGCCGAGATTGAGCGAATGCCACGGCGCAGGACTCACTCCGCCCTGCCGCGTGAAGATGGCCTGTGTGACCGCGTTGGAAAAATGGTCGAAACGAAAATAACGAAGCCCGTCTTGTTCGTGAAAGGACATTACTGCGCCGCCTCATTGACTGCGAATTTTTTGATGTAATACTGCCGCGTTTCGAGCATGGACTCTTCGACGTTGGGATAGGCGAACCACGCGGTCATCAAACCAAAGAGGCGCCGGTGAGCACGCGCAGGTAGGGCGTGCTTTCACGATACGGCAGGACGGTTGCAAGCCAGGTCCAGTTGAACTGGCTGAAGAGTTGCGAGAAGCCATCGAAGCCGATGGGCAGGATGCCGAGCACCAGCCACAGCGCCCAATTCAATGATTTGATGCGGCGGCCTGTCAACCCATAAATGATTCCAAAAGATAGAATGGCAAAGTAGATGGCAACGTCGCGCTCGCACAATGCCACCTTGTAACCGACTGTTTCATCGCCAACGTAGGAGCGCGCTTCGAGACGGGTGTAACTGTACGGGTCGTTGAGATTGGGAATTCCTGTCTCCTCCTCGAATGTTTTCACGCCGGTCATGTTCGCCTCTGCAAGCGGATAAAAGGCCTGCTCCCCGTAAAGGAAGAACGACCTGAACCCGAATTGATGGCAAAGCGGACTGTACATGCGGTAGATGACTCTGGCGGGAAGTTCCGCGCCCAACTTCATCAGGGTCGGCGCAAGGAAGGGCAGGCCGACGTAAAAGAACATGAATAGATTCAAAACCAGCAGGTAACGTTTTGCGATCCAAAATGAAACACGGTCTCCGGTTGTCACGGTCTTTCCTTTCTTGACTCGCATTTTATATACGGGGTCGCCGATCTGCTCCAGTTGATTCATTCTGTCGGAGGCGGCGCCGAGGGTCATTTGTAAATTCTGGCGGGTGATGGGGGCCTTGAGGGTGTAAGGGCCGACTTCTACAACGGGAATTTCGATGTCAAATTTTTCGATCAGGTAGTCGTCGGTGTCAATATCCACTTCCACGAGGCGGTGCGGATATTGCGATTGTAATGCCTGCAATTCGGCCTTGACTTCGTCGCAGAGTTTGCAATTCTTTCGGGTGTAGAGGGTTACGTTAAGCATGGGAGAGTCCTGTTAACTCGCTTTGCCTATGTCGTTGCGAGGCCGCGTCCTGAGCAAAGCCGAAGGATCGCCCGAAGCAATCCCCCTGTTCAAAAGAGGAGGTTGCTTCGTCGGGACGCTTCACGCCCTCCTCGCAACGACATATTAAATATCAGTACATTAATTTAAACGGCAGTGATGTTGTCACTGCCGCCCAAGTATAAGCCAGAACCGAATTGAATTTACAATCCAAAATTAACGAAGAAGAACTGACCTCGCTGTGCGATCAACTCGAAGATGCCCGCGAAGAGCATTACGCCGATGATGACGAGGATCACGCCCATGGCAATTTCAACGTAGCGCATGGTCTTGGAATAATTTCGCAGGATGTTCGTCACCCAGCCGATGCCGAGCGCGGCAAAGAGGAACGGGATGGCGAGTCCTGCTGAATACGCCGTGAGCAGGACCGCGCCAAGAGTGGGAGAGCCGCCGTTAAGCGCCAGCGTGAGAATCGCGCCAAGTACAGGGCCAACACACGGAGACCATCCCGCCGAAAAGAAAATGCCCATCATTGCGGAGGAAAGATACCCCCATTTCGGGTCCGGTGCTTTTTGAACGCGGGTGTCATATGCAAGGAACGGGATGTGAAACACGCCGATCATGTGCAGGCCGAAAATGATCACAACCACGCCACCAATCTTCGCCAGCCAGAAACGCAGGTCGAAGAGCAATCCGCCTGCATAGGCGGCGGCAATACCGAGCAGGACAAAGACCGTGCTAAAACCAAGCACGAAAGCAAGTCCATGGCTGAACGTGACCCAGCGCCTGGAACTGTCACTTTCACCTCCGGCGGCGCGTCCGCCGAGGTAGCCCACGTAGGCAGGGACAAGCGAAAAGACACACGGCGAGAGAAAAGAAGCCAGACCCGCGAGAAAGGCAAGTCCGACGCTGATTTGGGAAAATTCCATTGATTCAATACCTCGCAAAAAATTTATTGCAGGAAATTACTGCCCTGCACACCATCAGACGATTCGTGCAGGGCAGGTTATTACAACTTCAATTCCTTCGTCGTGACCACCGTGCCGTGATCCGGCCAGGTCATGCGCGCTTCGCTTTGCGCGAGGGAAATGTACGGCGTCGTCCAGCGGAAGATCCATTTGGCATCCTCCGGCCTGACGTTGATACAGCCGTGCGAACGCCGCTCGCCGAAATCGTTGTGCCAGAACGCGCCGTGAATGGCGATTCCATCCCCATGAATGACCGTATCCCAGGGAACGGCGGGCGTGGAATACCCGGAAGCGGAACCGCCGCCGCTCATGTTCAATGAAATGATCTTCCAATGCGTGAGCAACTCACCCACCGGGGTGGCGCGTTCCTCGGAAATCGCGCCGGTGACCTGGTCATATTTTGCGCCGCTGGAAATGCGGCAAAAATAAACTTCGTTGTTCCCTTCATAGCAGGATAACGTCTGATAGGTCAGGTCGGCGACGATCTTCTTTTCGTTCGGATCAATCTCCGGGCTGATGGGAGCGACATCCGCCTCGGTGAGAACCTTCAAGCCTGCGCCATCCGCCCAGAAAATATCGCCGTAGCCGTATCCATGGCCCTGGTTTTCATTCCAGCGATACTCCACAAAGCCGTTTGTCTGGCGGATCTGATCGATCCACAGCACCTGTCCGTAATAGGCGCGCGGCGGGAAATTGTATTGAATCAAACTTTGAATCCACGGCGAGACGGGAGCGCCGTCCAGCGTCAGGTCAACGTACGGAACGGTCACCTCGGCCCAAAAGCCGGGCTGTCCTGCGGGGATTTCCGTGATGGGTATGTTCGGCAAATTCTTCGTCGGTTGAACGCGCGAAGCCCACACATATCCCTGCGGGGTTTCAAGATATTTTTGGTTCGTCAGGCCAATCACATTTCCAATCACTTCGCGCCCCCACGGTATACAATAATCAGCGGGCATGGCCGCGACTACATTATTCAGTATCGGGTTGTTATCGGGGCGGCTTCTCACGTCCGTCTGATCCACAAGGCGGCCAATGATGTCAGCGGCGGGAAATGGCGGCAGTCGCTTGGGGGTGTAAAGTTTTTCCAGATACGTTTCAAGATGAAACGGACGGAAAGCAAGGGCGCCCAATCCGACACCGGCAACCTTTAGAAAATCACGACGGGAAAACGATCGATTCATTCTTCACCTTTTCAATGGTTGTTTTGGCAAGCATACCTGCAAACAAAATCATCGTCAACAGGGTTGTGAGAAATCCTTAATCATTCAAATAATTTTCGAGCGCGCTTAAACAATTCGCGCTCAACTTGTGACCCACTTCATCCTCGCAATACGTCACCCGCGCGCCAGCCTGTTCGAGCAATTCAATCGAAGCGCGGGCGCGGTCAATCGGGACAAGTTCATCCTGCGTGCCGTGCGCCACGAAAACGTTTTTATCGGCCAGCGGCTTTTGCGAAACGATCTCATCGAGTCCCGATGGCATGAATCCCGCCAGCACACCCATCTTGCGGACTCGGTGGGGATGGAGCAATCCCACCACATTGACCATTGCCCCGCCCTGGCTGAATCCCATCAAATCGAATTGCGACGCATCCAACTTAACCGAGGCTGCGTACTCGTCAATGAGGCGGATCAAACCCTCAGCCGCCGGCAAAAGCATTTCGAGGCTGGGCCTGCCATCGGTCAAGGCCCGATTCGGGCGCCAGGAAAATCCACTTGGCTGCGCGGAGTGAGGCGCGCGCGGCGCCATCAACCAAAAATCGAGGGACAGCCTGCGCGCAAAAATCCACATCGAATTTTCGTCGCCCGTCCAGCCGTGAAGGAGGACGAGCAAACGCGGCGTGGCGGATTGCGACTCGCGCACCCGCATTGTCCAATCGCCAAACGTGATCAACGACGATTTATTTCCGCCCGGCATGTTTCATGATCCAATCTGCGGCATAAAAAATTCCGACGATCAACACCACCGGCACGAGGCCGGCCAGCAGGCAGAAAAATCCCATCGAGGCCGCGCCGCCGCCGTAGATGATCCAGATCAAGCCGACGCCGACCACCAGCAGTAAAACAATCGCGCCGATAATGAGGCGTCTGTTCGTTTGCTTTTCGTATTCCTTCAAATCGCGACTCATGGTTTTACTCCAAAAAGTTTTTTGCCGATCCGCGCAGGCCAGGAGACCGCGCGTTTGAGTTGAGGCAAAACCTCCTCGGTTGCCTGCTCGCCGAGCAATGCCACATCCGCAACGATAACCTTATCGAGCAGGTTGATGTCATGCACCGCCGGGCGAATGACGATATCCGGCTTGTCCAATTCCAGACGGAAATGCGCCACAGCCCGACTGCTCACATCCACCGCGCGCAGAAAGATATCGTAGGACTGGGCAAAGTTCATGCGCGTGATCCGCTCCACGATCAGACGTGGAAGGAGCTGCGGCATGGGAATCCGATAGGTTGGCACGGGCTTATCCATCGGGTCGTTGAGCACCACTGCCACCACCGGCAGGCCCGGCGATAACATCCGCGCCACCGAAACCGGCACGGGGTTCAGCACGCCGCCGTCGACCAATTCCCAGCCGTTCATGCGATGGATCGGGAAGATACCCGGCAACGCAATGGTGGATAGAATGGCTTCCTTCAATGAGCCTTTCGAGATAGTGACTTCCGCGCCGGATTTCACATCCACCGCGGTGACGGCGCACGGGATACGCAGGTCATCGAATGTTTTTGCGCCCACAACCTGATCCAGCAATTTGCGGACTCCCGAAAGCCCAAGCAGGGACGGGCCGTCTTCGAGGTCGCGTCCGTACAAATGACTTTGGTCAACGGCTTCGAATATCTTTTGAATCTCGTCGGGAGAATACCCGACGGCATATAAAACAGCGACAAGGCCGCCAAAACTGGTGCCTGCAATCGAACGAATTTTGTAACCTTCTTTTTCAAGGCGGCGAAGCACGCCAATGTGGGAATTTCCTTTGGCTCCGCCACCGCCTAATGCCAGTGTGATTTCCATGGTTTGATAGTTGGGTAGTTTTGTAGTTTGATCGTTATGTAGTTTGGTGGTTTTGCAGTTGTTAGACTGCGTTTAGTTTGCGTATTATACCTTTGAGAAAACTTGCAAGTTCCTTTGTAAAACCGTAGGGGCGACCCGTCCAGAGATGGCAAGGTGCCCGGCAAACCTTGAAGGGTCGCCCTTGCACTGTTAATTCGGGTCGCGGATCAACCAGACGGCAATTCCGCCGCCGATAAAGGCCGCGATGATCAGGATTTGAATCAGAAGCCCGGAAGAAAGCGGGCTGCTTGAGGGCGCGTTTCCCTTCGGCGTGACAGTGATGGCAGGCACGCTAGGCGTGACAGTCATCGTTGCCATAAAGGGAGGAACCGGGGGCAAAGGCGTGGAAAGTTCAAGCGGCAACGGTGTGTAGATAGGCTCGGCAGTGAAAATGGGCAAGGCGGGCGGTGGCGTGGCGCCCTTCAACACCAGCAATTCCTGTCCCTGATAAACGACCAAATCCTCGCCGAGATTATTCAATGCCTGAATGGATTTGATGGTTGTCCCATATTCGATGGCGATGCTCCACAGCGTTTGCCCGTATTGGACTTTGTGGAACACATCCCCGCTTGCATTAGCCGTGCTGACCATGACCGGCACCATATATTGACTCACCCCGGCCTGACTCCCGCCCGGCACGCTTGTCAACACCGACGTTGAGCCGTCCTGCATCTGACCGTCGCCGGTGGCCGCGGCACAATCCAGCGCATAAAAATAGCCGTTCGGCCCCTGTGAAATGCCCGCGCCGATGTGCGTGAAATTCTGCGAGAGCATGGTGTTCATGTGTTCCGCATCCTGCCAGCCGGCTGGAACGCCATTCCACACCAGCGGCGCGGAAGATTGAAGGACGTTCTCGGCGCGAAAGCCGCCCAGGGAAAGATCGCCAGCCAACGGAAAGCCCAGCGAAAGCAATTGTTGTGTGAAACTGATTCCGCCCGGACGCTCGTGCGTGGCATATCCGACCGAGGCCATGTAATCGGCCTGCGACTGGGACGATTGCATCAGCACGGAATGAACCGCCAAAGCAGGCAGGCCATTGGCAAGGCGAAGATTATTCACGGCATCAATCAACTGCGAAGGCGAAGTGATCGTTTGCCGGGGCAGGGTCTGCGCGGAACTTTTCATTGGCAGGAAAAGAAAACCAACCAGCACAGCCATCGAAAAGAGAACAAGCCAAAAACGGTTTTGTTTCATCGTTTCATCTCCGCCATAAATCTATCACAAAATCGGGAGGGCGAAATGAAGATGCCCCTCTAGGAATCGCCGTGATGATCTGGCAGGCGTGGGACAAATTGGTAATTTGTCCTACGGTACGCGCCAAATGAGGTCAGAATCAACCAAAAGGGAGATAACTGTCATTTGGGTGAATCAGTTGTCGGTGGGGCGTGAAGCGGGGTTAAGTCGCAACCTGGGGCAAAAGAATCCGCAGCGCATCCACCAAAGAATCGATATCCTCTTGAGAGTTGTATCCCTGCACCGAAATGCGAACGAATTGCTTATCCTGCCATTGGATCAGCGGCGCTTCTATTTTGAATTCGTCGTACAGGCGGCTCTTCAACGCCGCGAGATCGGAAGGTGGAATCGGCGCGATGCCCATCTGACTGTAAAAATCTGAATTGAGCGGATACAACAGTGGAAGTCCGGTCAGATCGCAAACCCGTTCGATGGCCTGACGAAGCAGGACATGGCATTGACGGCGGACATTCTCCCAATCATGATCCTTCATGAATTGAATGGCGTTGGGGACGGTCAACGCCGCAGTGGGGTCTTTCGTGCCTGTCCATTGAAAAAGATCAATGAAGCGGGAACCCGTCGTTGTTTCCGGCGTCGGGTTATATCCCCAACTCACGATCAACGGATCGATCAGGTCTTGCACATCCTTTCTCACATACAAAAAAGCGGAACCCTTTACATTGAGCATCCACTTGTGACAATTGCCAAAGACAATATCCGCGCCCAGCGTCTGAAGGTCAACCGGAATCTGCCCCGGCGAATGAGCGGCATCAATGACCGTCAATATTCCCGCTTCTTTTGCACGCGCGCAGATTTGCTCCACAGGCAAGCGCAATGCAGTTGGCGAGGTAATGTGACTCAGATAAACAACCTTCGTCCGCGATGTGACACCCGACCAAAATTGTTCAACGATTTCTTCTTCAGAATGAATTGGCAAAGGAATGGGTTGATGAATATATTTTGCGCCCGACCTGCCGCAGGTGAAATCCCAGGTGTAATCGCACGCGCCATACTCGTGGTCGGTGGTCAGGATTTCATCTCCCGGTTCGAGTTGCAGGGAATGGGCAATGATATTCACGCCATGCGTTGCGTTTGGGATGTAAACCAAATCCTGCGGGTCGGCATTGAGATAAGCGCCCAATGCAAGCCGCGAATCGTACATCAGCCTGTCGTATTCCCTCCCAAGAAACAGCACAGGTTGACGCTCCAGGCGCAATTGCCATTGTTGATAGGATTCAAAGACAACCTTTGGGGTCGCCCCGAAAGAACCATGATTGAGAAACGTGACAGCAGGATCGAGAAGAAAGTATTTTTCGAGGTTGAGCATGTTGGAGATTATGAAAGGCGGCAGAATCAACGGCGTTTAAATGTTTGCGGTCAATCCCTTTCGAATGGAAAGAACCGTCATGCCGATAAACAGCAAAATCGCCGCCTCGTTCAACAGTCCGCCCCACATGCGCAAACCATGCAGGCTGGCATAATCGGCCATCACACGCAAGACGAGCGATACGTGCAATAAAACCAGATGAATATAGAACGCCGGCTGAAAATTGATCGGCACGCCAAGAATGGCGGGGAAGATGATCGGCGCGTGACCGAAAATCATCGAGATGACAAAGCCGACGAAGACAACGTGCAAAACCGCATCATATCCTGGACCTGCGGCCTGCCCGCCAAAAATGAGGCTTGTTCCCCCGCCGACGCCGAGCCACACAAATCCCAGCGCCAGACACCATGCGATGTAACGAGTGAGCGGAAGTTTATGTTTGAGATTGCGCCAGGCAATGTCATTGCGAAGCGACCAGAGGGCGAGCAAAATCAAGCCAACTCCGCTGAGGCGTGCGCCAAATTGCAAGTTGAACAACGCGAATAAAATCCCCGCTAAAAATACAGCCACGATGATCCCGAATAAAATTTGTTGTGTCCGTGATGGGCGAAGCATGCGGCTGAGTTCCAACCGCTCGCCCGCAATGGTGAGGACGAGGAACGCCATCCAGAAAAAGACCACCTGAAAGATCTGCCATCCAAGCAGCCAGAGCATATTGCCCGTCAGCCATGCAAGCGCGCCGAGGAACATGGTCACGGTATGGAGGGCGAACTCGCGGCGGATAATCTCTGCGAGAATGGCGACTCCGCCGAGGCTGGCGAGGGCGAGCAGGATCGGCCCCAGCGGCGGAGTCTGAATCAGAACAGCGACCAGCCACCCCAGTCCAGAAAGAAGCGGAGGGAGGTACATCCACTTTTGCTTCATCGCGACGGCGCGTTCCAATGTGATCAGGGTCCCCAAAAATCCCGAGATCATCAGCGGGCCGTGCGCCAGCGCAAGCGATGGAGTCAATGCGGGTAATTGCCACCCAAGCCTCATCAGCCCGGCCCATAACGCGGCGAGCAATGCCAGAATGGCGAGAAACAGAAATGGCAGAGGGAAGCGATTGAACGATTTCATGGCTTTATTCTACCGCTGGTTGTGGAACTTTTTAACTGACGTTACGCAGCAGGGGCGACCCAGCCGCATTTTCAAGAAATGTCGGGCATAGGACGACCCTTTCTTGTACGATTGGCCTTCGGTGTTAAGTCTGGACGGGTCGCCCCTACGACGAAATCGCGTAAGGCGGGTTTTTAACAGATGCCGGGAAATGTGAGCGGCGCTTTGAATTTTATTTCAGGCATCAAATCGGGAGGCCGTGAATTGCGCGCCATGCCCCTGAAATTATTCCTTCGCAAAAACGATTCCTTTGCGTACAATGTAGGGCAATTCGCATGAAACAGGAAATAAAATTTTGCGCCACATTCGATGGCTTGCGCCTTGCTTATGCAAAGGCAGGGCAAGGCCCGCCTCTGGTGAAGGTGGGCAATTGGATGAGCCACCTGGAATACGACTGGAACAGTCCCGTCTGGCAGCCGTGGCTGGAGAATTGGTCGCGCCTCAATACGTTCTATCGCTACGACCCGCGCGGGTGCGGACTCTCGGATCGGGATGTGGTGGATTTTTCGTTCGAGGCGCTGGTCAGCGATTTGGAAGCGGTGGTGGACGACGCGGGCTTGGAACAGTTCGATCTGTTTTCGATGTCGCAGGGCGGTTGCGTGTCCATTGCGTACGCGGCGAGGCACCCCGAGCGCGTGCGGAGGCTCATTGTTTATGGCGGGTATTTGCAGGGAGGCTTGAGTGGAAACACAACTCAGGAAGCAAGGGATGAGTCAGAGGTACAGCTGATGCTTCTCAAATTAAGTTGGGGTAATGAGAATCCAGCGTATCGTCAGGTGTTCACCACATTTTTGATTCCCGAAGGGACGCCCGAACAATTTGCATGGTTCAACAATTTGCAATTAGTTTCCACTTCGCCCGCCAACGCGATGAGCATACAACGATCATTCAACAAAGTGGATGTGGTTGAAGATGCAAAGACGATCAAAGTTCCGACGATGGTCATCCACGCCAAACAGGATGCGGCGGTTCCGTTTGAGGATGGACGCAAGGTAGCGGCGCAGATTCCTCATGCGCAGTTGACGATTCTCGAAAGCAGGAATCATGTGCTGATGAAGGATGAACCAGCGTGGAAAAAGTTCTGGGGCGTGATGTATCAGTTTCTGGGCGTCGGGAGTGAAGCGGATGTCGTTAAGCAGGATCAGGTTTCGGCGCAAGACAAAATCCGTGGCTCATGTATAACCTGTGTGCAAGACTATAATGGCGGCAATGAACTTAGGT
>JBBIUO010000093.1:0-12256 GCA_037440205.1 Chloroflexota bacterium | reverse complement strand
CGCAGGCGGGTTGTTGGTGTACATGGCGTAGCAATCTGCGCGCACATGCGGGATATCATACGGCCCGGCAGAATGCGTGGTTGCGCGCGTCATCACCTTTTCGCCAAGCGAAGCATACGCGCCTGTATCGCCATACAATTCCGTCTCCATCGCAACGAGACGGCCATCTTTTTTCGCGCCAACCTTCACACGAATTTGAGTCGCGTGTCGTTTCGGATGCACCAGCAAACTTTCATGACGGTCGAATAAAAGTTTGACAGGCCTGCCCGTTGCGTTCGCCAACAACGCAGCATGAATCTGCCCCATGATGTCTTCCTTGCCGCCGAAGCCGCCGCCCATTAATTGGCCGACGACTCGCACACGCGATTCATCCCAGCCCAACGCGCGCGCAACCTGCGTGCGATCCTGATACGGAATTTGCGAACCGACATAAATTTCCATTCGAGAATCCACAGGCACGGCAATACTGCATTCAGGCTCAATGAAAGCATGGTCAGTAATGGCGGTGTGAAAGACATGTTCAAGGATGACATCCGACTCGGCAAAGCCCTTTTCCATATCACCCTTGCGGACTTTGATGTGCTTCAGCAAATTTCCCTTTTCGTGGATTTGCGGGACTCCACGCTTCGCGTGACGAGCTATGACTGGATTTGTAATCACTGGCTGGAGATCGAACTCCGCTTCAATCAGACCCGAAGCCTGCTCGGCCACCTCCGGCGACTCAGCGGCGACGATTGCGATCGCATCCCCTACATAACGAACATGTTCGCCGATTCCAATCATCACCGGCCAATCGTAAATGACCAGTCCATGATTCTTTTCGCCGGGGATGTCATTGGCGGTTAGAACAGCCGCCACACCTTTCAATGCTTTGGCTTTGGAAATATCGAGGCGTTTCAAAAATCCATGCGGGATGTTTGCGCGGCGCGCTTTGGCATACAACATGCCGTCGAATTTCAAGTCATCGGTGTAGATGGCCCTGCCTGTGACCTTGTCCACGCCATCGTGCCGAAGGTGAGTGTGACCCACCGCCTTGAAGTTGTGAATCGAATCGGGGATGTTTGGCTTTTTGACAGGTTCACCCGTCCTCAAAGATTCCGCCGCGGCGAGGATGGCATTTTCGATGGACGGATAACCCGCGCAACGGCAAAGTGTATCCTTCAACGCAAAGCGAATCTCGTCGCTGGTTGGATCCGGATTGCGATTGAGCAGGGCATACGCCGTCATGATCTGGCCGGGGATGCAGAATCCACACTGGACCGCGCCGTGTTCGATAAATGCTTCCTGCAAAGGATGAAGTTTCATCTCCTCGTGGACGCGCTGTGCCAACCCTTCAATCGTGGTGACGACCCTGCCATCGGCGCGCTCGGCAGGATAGATGCACGAGACCACAGGTTCGCCATCCACAAGGACAGTGCATGCGCCGCATTCCGCCTCTTCACAGCCGATCTTTGTCCCTGTCAGCCTCAGCCGCTCGCGGAGGAGGGAGGAGAGGGTTTCGCCGGGAATGGCGGGGAGAGTGTGGGGTTGTCCGTTAACAGTAAGGGATATTTGGGTATTCATAAATTACCTCAAAGGTTTAAACCACGGAGACACGGGGGCACGGAGTTTTGATTTGGCAGATGCCAAAGGTATTATAATGTGCGCAATGGTTTGAGATGAAAATCGGAGTGTAATTATGAGTGAGATGGCAATTGACGATGTAAAAATCTTCTTTGACGAGACCGGCAAGGCACGGGAAGTTTTAATGAGCTATGAGACCTTCCTGTATCTTGAAGTTTTTCTCAAGGAGTTGAAAAACAACCGCCAGACTTACTTTGTCACCAAAGAATGGCAAAACCGCATCCGCGAAGCGGAAGCGGACATAGAAGCGGGGCGCATTTATCGAGTGCAGGCACAAGACATCGAGAAGGCGCTGGACTGGCTCGATGAATGAAATCGTCTTAACCCAACGGCTGAAAGACGATTATCAGGCGTTGCCCGAATCCGTTCAAAAGAAACTCAAAAAGCAGATTCGCTTTCTCGCCGAAAATCCAAAGCATCAATCCCTGCAAATCCATCGTATTCAAGGAACGGCGTACTGGGAATTCTATATTGACAGGTCATATCGTTGTATTTTTCGGCAAGAGGGGTCAACCTTTTACTTGCTGGCGGCTGGACATCACAAAGTCGTAGATGAATTTTCACGCAAATAGAAACACACAAATCAAACTGTTCGTTCCCACGCGGTCTCCAGCACATCCTTGAACAATCCCCTGACGATGTGCTGACGATAGTCCGCGCTGGCTCTTCTCGCGCTGGTGCGGAATTGGGCCTGGGCAAGCAGGGATTCGAGGGCGGAGTCAATTGTCGCTTCGTTGGGAGATTGTCCACGCAGGGTTTCTTCGGCTTGCGTTGCGTGGAAGGGAGTGGAACCGCCGGGGCCAACGGCAATGCGGATGTCTTTGACAACATCCTTTTCGCGTTCGAGCCAGACAGCGCAGTTTAGAATGGGAAGCGCAACTCCCTGCGGGCGCATGATGCGTTTGAAGCAGGAAGATTGATGGTAATTGGTAATTGGTAATTGGAAACCGACGAGAAGCTCTTCGCCATGTTTGAGGGAGGATTTGCCGGGGCCGAGGAATAATTCTTGAAATGGGATGCGTCGCATGGTTACGCCGCCGGGGACGGCGGCTTGAGCAAAGGTGACGATTTCAGCTTGTGCATTCAACGCCAGCAAGGCAATCGTGCCGTCGGCGGCGGGGAGGGCGTGGGCGACGTTGCCGCCGAGGGTTGCCACGTTGCGGACTTGCGGGCCGGCGATCAAATGACAGGCTTCGGTCAATGCCTGGGCGTGGCGACCAGTTAGCGGGTCAAGTGCGATGCGATTGACCGGGACGGCGGCGCCGATGAAGAGTTCGTCCCCTCTCAATTCGAGGAGAGTCATCTCGGCGATGGAAGTCACATCAATTAAAGTTTGGACGGGGGAATGCCTGCCTTGTTCAAGGTCGAGAAGCAGATCGGTTCCCCCGGCAATCGGCGCAAGCGGACGCGGCGCGTTGGCGAATGCGTCCATCGCTTCGGATAAATTTTTGGGGCGGAGGTAGTTTTGCCAGAGTTTCATGGTTGTAGCGCAAATTTAAATTTGCGTTATTTGCCGCGTTCGCCGCGAATGTAGGGAGTGCCCAATGCGGCGGGAGCGCCGAGGCGTTTGCGGATGGCTTCGCGCGAGCCGATGACCAGCACAATGACGGTGAAGGCATACGGGAGCATTTGCAGGAAGAAACCCCAATAGGGGTTGTAGTAGAAGGGATTATCGAAGCCGAATAACGTGAGCGGGCCTTGAATGTCGAGGATGAGACGGCGAAGCGCGCCAAATGCGTACGAGCCAATCGCGGCGCGGATGGGGTCCCACTGCGCGAAGATGACGAGGCCAACCGCGATCCATCCCTGACCGCCTGTGGTGAGTTCGCTGAACCAGCCGGGCGCAACCGCAAGGCTGATGGTCGCGCCGCCAAGTCCTGCCAGCATACCGCCGATGAAAACGTAAAAATAGCGTGTGGCAAAGACGTTGATGCCAAGCGCATCGGCCGCGGAGGGATACTCACCCACCGCGCGCAGGTGCAGGCCCGGGCGCGTATGGTTGATGAAGTACCATGCCAGCGGGATCATCAAATAGCCGATGTAAACCAGCACGCTTTGATCGGTGAAGAAGATGGGGCCGAGGATGGGAATGGCCGAAAGAAGCGGAATGGAAAAACTCGGCATGAGGGAAACGGTGCCAGCCTTGCTGAGCCCTTCGCCAAGCACGAGGCTGATGCCAGCGCCGAGGAAGGTGAGCGCAAGCCCGCTCACAACCTGGTCGGCGTGCAGGTTGATGGCGATGAACGCATGGATCTGGCTGATGACTCCCGCGAACAACATGGCGGCGATCACGCCAAGCCACGGGTTGCCCGTGGAAACGCCCACGCTGAACCCGGTCATTGCGCCGATGAGCATCATGCCTTCGACGCCGAGATTCAACACGCCCGAACGTTCGGCAAAGACTTCGCCCAGTGTGGCGAACAACAAAACGGTCCCGCTTGCAACGCCTGCCTGTAGGATGATGATAAAGTCCATATTGGTTTATTCCTCCACGCGCACGAGGCGGACGCGGTAACGCAATAGAAAATCACTTGCGATCAAACAAACGAGAATGATGCCTTGAATCATCTTTGGCACACCCGAAGGCTGAATCTCGCGCCCGGCCAAAATCAACGCGCCGAACAACACCGACACGATGACGATGACCAGCGGATTCAACTTCGCCAGCCACGCCACGATGATTCCCGTAAAGCCGTATCCCGCCGCGATGGGCGAGGTCTGCAAGCGATGCACAACGCCCGATACTTCGCTCATGCCGCCCAGTCCCGCCAGCGCGCCGGAAAGCATCATCACCAAAATGGTGTTGGCGGTGATGCTGATGCCTGCATATTGCGCCGCATGGGGATTATCGCCGATGAGTCGAATCTCATACCCCCAGCGGCTTCGATACACGATCAACCACAAAATCACCGCCGCAAGGATTCCAAGCAAAAGCCCGCCGTGTGTGGTCAACCCGCGAAACAGCGGAACATTTTCTGAATATTCCAGCAGACGCGGCAACCAGGCGGTCTCCGGAAATTTCGTGCTCATCTGAAAGCCCGCTTCCGTCCACACGGCGAACACCCAATAGTTCACCCAGGAAACCGCGATGTAATTCATCATCAACGTGCTGATGATCTCGTTCACATTGAACTTCGCCTTGAGATAGCCGGGGATGAATCCCCACAGCGCACCCATCAACATGCCGGCCAGCGCCATCACCGTGATAAAAAGCCAGCGCGGCGAATCTGCGGCAAGCAATGGCGCAAGCACCACGGCGCTCGCGCCCCACGCGCCCATGATGAACTGTCCCTCCGCGCCGATATTCCACAACTTCATGCGGAACGCCACCGAACACGCAAGCGCGGTCAAAATGATCGGCGTCGCTTTTACAATGGTATCCGACAGCACGCCGATATCGCCAAACGATGCCTTCGCAATGTGCAAATACGATTTCAACGGATCGCCGCCGGCGAACGAAATCAAAATCCCGCCGAGGAACAATGCCACAACGATCGCGCCAAGCGACACTGCAAGCGGGAACCATGCGGGCGGGACTTCGAGCCGTGGCTCAAATTGGATTCGAACCCCTGCTTTTTTCTTCAATGCGGATTCACTCATGAGCGCCGACTCCTTCTTTGTGGATTTGATCCAGCGGCGTGCCAGTCATCATCAAGCCAATCGCATCGATCAACCCCTGGCCTGCTTCTCCCAAAGGAACCTTGACCTCCCCCATGATTTTTCCTTCGTAAATCACGTAGACGCGGTCGCTCAGCGAAAGCAATTCCTCCAACTCCTCGGAAATGAGCAGGACTGCGGCTCCCGCCTCGCGTTGGACCATCAACAAATTATGCACACCCTCGATCGCGCCAACATCCAATCCGCGCGTCGGCTGGACCGCCACCATGAAATTGGGATGCTCCGAAATTTCACGGGCCAAAATCACGCGCTGTAAATTTCCGCCCGATAACAGACGCACGGGCGTTTCCACATTCGGAACGATGATGTCATAGGCGGCTTTGAGTTCGTTCGCAAACTTTCCCGCCGCGGTCATATCCAGCAGGCCGCTGTTTGAAATGGGCGGCTTGCGATAATTTTTCATAATGACGTTATCGGTCACGCTCAAATTGGGAGCAGAGCCAACGTGCGTCCGATCCTCAGGCACATACGACATGCCGCGCTGAATTCCAAACAAGGTATCGCGGTTGCTCACCTTGTCGCCGCCGAGGATCACCTCGCCTTTTTTACACTTGCGGAGTCCGGTGATCACCTGCGACAGTTCGCTTTGTCCATTCCCAGCCACACCCGCCACACCGACGATCTCACCGGCATGGACATTGAGCGAAAGCCCGCGCAAGGCAGGCAGTCCCTTGTCATTATCCGCATGGACATCCTTCACATCGAGTACCAGTTTCCCAACGTCGGCGGGTTTCTTGTTGATTGAAAAAACCACATCGCGCCCCACCATCAATCGGGCAAGTTCCTGACGCGAGACTCCCTTCGCGGGGACGCCCGCCGCCGTCACAACGCCGCGCCGCAACACGGTCACACGATCCGCAATCGAACTGACCTCATGCAATTTATGGCTGATAAAGATCACCGATTTGCCCTGCGCAACCATCGAGCGCAGGGTGTCGAATAAAACGTCAATTTCCTGCGGAGCAAGCACCGCGGTTGGCTCATCCATGATGAGGACGTTCGCGCCGCGATACAGCATCTTGAGCAGTTCCACCCGCTGCTGCTCGCCGACGGACAACTGCCAGATTTTTGCGCGCGGGTCAACCTTTAGGCCGAAGCGCTCGCCCAACTCAGCAATCTTTGAATCGTATTCGGACAGACGCATCAGGAAACGAGGGTCATCCAGGCCGAGCAAAACATTTTCCGTCACAGTCTGCGAGGGGACGAGCATGAAGTGCTGGTGCACCATGCCAATTCCCGCCTTGATCGCATCGCGCGGCGAGGAAAACGTAACGGGATGTCCCTTCACTTTGATGACCCCGCCATCCTGCTTGTACAACCCCGCAAGGACATTCATCAACGTGCTTTTGCCGGCGCCGTTCTCGCCGAGCAGGGCATGGATTTCGCCCGAAGCGAGCGTGAAATCCACGTGGTCGTTGGCAAGCACGCCGGGAAATCGCTTGACGATGCCGCGCATTTCGACAACGGGAGAAGGCTGGTTTGACGATGGTTGATTGGTTGTCACATCCACTGAACTGCTCCTTGGGTAGGTATACAAGTAAACAGGTACACAAGTAGGTATGTGTACGTGTATACCTGTCTACTTGTGTACTTGTATACTTATTTACCCGCCTGCCTGGAAAAAAAGGGACTGAACATCCCAGGATATCCAGTCCCTTTTATTTCAAATGCGATTACTGGCTGATGTTCGGCAGTTCGGCAGTAACGCCTTCCGCCCACCAGTACATACCGATCTTGACATCGGGGTTCCATTCCTTGAACTGGTCGAGGTCAAGCTGTTCGAGGGAAACGCCGTCGGCAAGAACGACATTGCCCTTGTTATCTTTGATGGGACCCTTGAAGACATCGAAGCGGGTGAACTCACCGGCAAGCATCTTGGCAAGCGTGTCCTTCACCATCTGAAGGTCTTCTGCGGGCAGGTCGGCGGTGCCTTTGGTCAACGTCTGGCCTTCCATGAAGCCGAAGATTCCCAAACTGCCGCTGTCTGCGTCGAAGTAATCGAAGCCGGGTGTGTAGCTCTTGTCAACGACACCGTTGGCGATCTTGGTATAGATCGGGCCCCAATTCCAATAGATGGTGGTCAAACAGCGTTCCACCTTGCACGAGCCGATGTAATCATAGGTGATGCCCCACTTGCCCTTTTCCTGGGCCACATCGGCAACTGCGGGAGTATCCGCACCGGTGAGGACGACTTGAGCGCCAGCGTCGAAGAGAGACGCGGCCGCATCCTTCTCAGCGACAGGGTCATGCCAGGTGTTGATCCAGCGGACGTCCATGGTGCAGTCCGGGCAGGTCTTCCTTGCGCCAAGCATGAAGGCGTTGCCCAGGCGAAGTTCTTCGGGGATCGGGAAGGTCGCCATGTAACCAAGTTTCGTATTCCCATCCATCTTCGCGCGGGAACCGGCAAGCATACCGGCAAGGTACTTCATATCTTCCATCGCGCCGAACAGGTTGCCAAAGTTCGTGCCGTTGGTCTTGTAACCGCTGACGTGAATGAATGTGGTATCGGGGAATTCACCGGCGACCGCTTCCATCGGATCCATATAACCAAAGGAAGTGCCGAAGATCAGGTTGAAGCCTTTGCGGGCAAGCGAGCGGAATACCTGCTCGGAATCCGCGCCTTCAGGAACGTTTTCGATGTAGGCCACATGAACATTGGGAACGTTTTTCTCGACGTAGAGCAAGCCCTCGTAGTGAGCCTGCGACCAGCCGCCGTCGTCATGCGGGCCGATCAGAACCATGGCTACATTGAATTTTCCACTTTCAACATCGGGGATTTGCAGTTCGCCGCCGGTGGCGGGGGCTTCCGTGGCGCCGGGGGCGGGGGCTTCCGTGGCGACGGGGGCGGCGGTCGGTTTGGCGCCGCAAGCCGAGAGGACGAGCATCAGTGCCAGTGCGAAAATCGCGAGGCGGGAAAGATTGGTACGCATACTTCTTCTCCTTTTGAAATTTGAATTTTTGACAAAACGTGCAAGGTCGGTTTCTTCCTTCGGCCTCCTTTCAAATTGTAAGGACAATTCATTTGATAAGGCCGGTTCCGCGGCCAAATCAAATTATAAACTTTTACGGTGAACACTCAAGTTCACTTTGTACCACATCGAGGGTGACTTTCCGCTCCGGTGCATCCTGCGTTTCGCGTGAAATTCGATCCCACAACCTGCAAGCCAGCGGGCCGACATAACTTTTGGAAACCTTGAAGGATGCCACGGTTAATTCTACCGCCCTTTCCCAATTCCCTGTGTGGGCATAACCCTCGATGAAGACAAACCGTTCCAGCGGGTCATTGGGATAATCGTCCAGCGCGAAAGCAACATCGCCCAATTGGGTAACTGTTTCCCAGTCGCCCGCCTGCCGCGCCAGGTCCGCCTTTTCAAAATAATAGCACCAGCCATGCGCAGGCTCGCTTCCATACGCTTCGGGCATTTGCGAAGTCTGCCCGGTCAATATCGGCGCAGTGGAGGAAAGCAACGCGGCATCGCGCAAAAAAGTATCGTCGGGGATCAGGCGATTCGCAAAATCAATTTCGGGGTCGAGCAGGCGCAGGCACTTCGGCGGCGAATAATAAAACACAACCGCCTGCGAGGTATTGCCGGTAAACGTCCCTGCCAGAAAATCATAAGTTACAGGCGTGTTCGGGTTCAACGACAAACTCTCGCGGTTCGTCGGATAAAACAAAACGTAATCAATCACATCCGAATGATTCTCCGGCGCGTAGATCCAATTCAACGCCGCGCCAAGCGAATTATCGGCGTAAAAACTCAACTCTTCATTCATCAACACAATCGTATTTTTTTCAAGGCCCGGCGCGCGCCACGTCATCTGCCAGAACAAATTTTTATGAGCCGTCCAATCGCGGCGGAATTCGTTCGACCACAAAAATTGCCGTCCCGCCGCCAGCGCAACGAGCAACGTCACAACCGCAAGCCGAGTCTTTTGCGGAAGCAACGCGATCAATCCCGCGAACACAAAACTCACACCAAGCATGAACGACAACGTGGCGCGATTTGCAGGAAAGCCTGTGGAAACGGGAACATTCGTCAGCCAAAAGGGAGGCCCCGCCAACACCAGCATGACCGCACCGAGGAGAATGGCCCGCGGCGCTGAGCCTGTCGAAGCGTCCCGCCCGCTTCCATCCTTGACCTGGGCCTGCTTCAACAACCCAAACAGGGTCAACCCCGCAGCAGCGACGAACACAAAGGCGTACACCGCCATTGTCCGCGGCCCATCCAGGACGGGATTTGGAAATTGAAATACCTGCATCCACGCCGCGCCAGTGACTGCCCACAAACTGGAGGAGACATTCTTTGTGAGAGTCAATGTCGTTTCGAGCGGCGCTTTTATCAACTCATCTTTGAGATTGAATTGATAGATTTGATTGTTGAAGATGAAGACCCGCGACAAAACTGCAAGGGCGAACACTGCCAGATACGGAGTCCACAGGCGAAGGGTCCGTTTGAAGCGTTCTTTGGGAGGAGAATCCTCTCGAAGCGACGTCCAAATGATGAAGGGACGGATCAATTCGAGGACGAAGAAATATTCCATCATCCAAAGGTTGAGCGCGGAAAATATCAACGCGGGAATCGTCCTGCCGCGAAGCATCAAATGAATGGACAGAAGGAAGAAAAATAGAACGATGAAGAAATGAGAATAAAGATAACTGACCCACTGCTGGTTGAAACCGGGGTATAGCAAAAAGAGCAAACCCAACGTGAGCGAAAACTCCTCACGTTGGGGAAATAATTTTTTGGCGATGCCCCACAGAACGACCGCGCCAAGCCAGCGCCAGAACAACGCAAAGACCTGCCAGTAAATTGGAAGGTGCGGAAGGATGCGCGTGGTGATTTGATAGAGCAACGCCCACACCGGCCGATTGGTGGAAAAATATTTTGTCATCGCCTCGAACCCAAGTTGATAGCGAATCCAGGACATGGGCAGGTCATCCCAGTAAAAGCCAAGTTGCGGGATGAGCAGGCCGTAGGCGAGGATGGCGGCAAGGAGGAGGGTGAGGGAGGGGTGGAGGCGTTTCATATCGTGATGCGTGATACGTGGTGCGTGGTGCGTGATTGGCGGTCACGTAGCCGTATGGTCAAATGACCAAGCGACTACGCGACTACCGAACGATCAAACGATCGAACAACCAAGCGCCTAAACGACTAAACGACCAAACTACCGAACAATCCATGTACCGGTTTCGCGTTTGAGGGCGCGGCCGATGTTTTGGGGATCGGTGATGAGGGCTTCCTTGCCGCCGTTTTCGAGATACCAGATCGCGGCCTGAATCTTCGGCGCCATCGAGCCTTTGGCAAAATGAATGCCTTCGGCAAGATACGCCTTTGCCTCGGCGAGAGTCATTTTATCGAGCCATTTTTGTTCGGGCTTGCCGAAATTGATGGCAACTTTTTCAACCGCGGTGGCAATCAAAAACAAATCGGCTTTCACGGCCTGGGCGAGAAGCGAAGAGGCGAAGTCCTTGTCAATTACTGCGGCGGTGCCGATGAGTTCGCCGTTGCCGCGATCAATGACCGGGATGCCCCCGCCGCCCACCGTGATGACCACCTGACCGGCCTCCAGCAACACCTTGACTGCGTCAATCTCCACGATCTCTTTCGGAATCGGCGACGCGACGACCCTTCTCCAGCCGCGGCCTGCATCTTCGACAACCGACCAACTCATTTCCTTTTCGCGGCGTTTGGCTTCGGTCTCGTCCATGAAAGAGCCGATGGGTTTACTGGGTTTTTGGAAGGCGGAGTCGTTTTGATCCACAAGCACCTGCGTGACGATGGTGGCGGCCTTTTTATTCACCTTGCGTTTGAAGAATTCGTTTCGCAAAGCCTGTTGCAATTCGTACCCGATGGCTCCCTGCGAATCCGCGCCGCAGACATCGAGTGGGACCTCGTGCATCCCTTCCACTTTTGCGGCGATCTCGGAGCGGCGCAGGATGAATCCAACCTGCGGGCCGTTGCCGTGACCGATTGCCAGTTCCCAGCCCGCTTCGATCATGTCCACGAGGTGGATGGCGGTTTCCCGGAGGGCTTCTTCCTGGTCCTCCACTGAAACGTGCTTGTCATCTTTAATCAGGGCATTGCCGCCAATGGCGACGACTGCGATTTTACGGTTTGTCATGTGTTCTCCTACGCCATCGTCAACGCCATCACGGCCTTCTGCGCGTGCAGGCGGTTTTCGGCTTCATCGAATACGACCGAATTCGGACCGTCGAGAACGGCGCTGGTCACTTCGATGTCGCGGTCGGCGGGAAGCGGGTGCATGTAAATCGCGTCCTTGCGGGCGATCTTCAGTTTGGCGTCGTCCATGATCCAGTTCTTGTACATATCCTGGATCTTCTTCCCTTCCGCTTTGTCGTTCGTGGTCAACAGCGGACCCCATGATTTGGCGTAGATGACATCCGCATCTTTGCAGGCTTCGGTCATGCCATCTTTGCTGGCGATGATTTCAAAACTCGTCCCGGCGATCTTTGCCTGCTCCTTTGCCTGCTCCACAATATCGGGCATGAGTTTAAATTCGGGCGGGTAGGCCAAAGTCACATCCATGCCGAAGCGCGGCATTTGCAAAATCAACGACTGCGGCACGGAAATCGGCTTGAGGTATGAAGCCGCGTACGCCCACGAAACGACGATCTTCTTCTTGCGCAGGTCGCGGCCTTTCTTTTCCATGATGGTCATCAAATCGGCGAGACATTGGAACGGATGATAAATGTCGCATTGCATGTTCAGCACCGGCGCGCGGCTCGATTTGGCGACATCGTTCAAATATTTGTTGCCGTCGCCAAAGTCACAGTGGCGGATGGCGATGCCGTCGAAATAGCGTCCGAAGATTTCGCCGATCTCAACAGGCGTATCGCCGTGTGAAATTTGCGTGGTGTTGCTGTCGATGAATGCGCCGTGTCCGCCAAGTAGCGCCATGCCTGCTTCGAACGATCCGCGCGTGCGGGTGGACG
>JBBIUO010000092.1:10914-12324 GCA_037440205.1 Chloroflexota bacterium | reverse complement strand
TGCCGTTGTATTCGGGACGGCCCAGTACTTTCATGGCGCCCATCGCTTTTTTGGAAATGCCGTATCGCTGGTTGAAAGCCATCACAAAATATAAAGCGACTCATTCCGACGCGCCGAATTTCTCGTTCGATCTCTGCGTTCAAAAAGTGACGGAGGAGGAAAAAGCGAATCTCGATTTCCGTCATTTGAAATTCATCGGCAACGCGGCGGAACCTGTGCGGCTCGAGACCATGAGGAACTTCAGCGAAGCCTTCAAATCCTGCGGCTTCGATTTCGATTTTTTCTCCCCCGCATACGGATTGGCCGAAGCGACGGTGAAAGTCAGCGCGAGGATTTACGGCCAGCAAATGTCCTACTGCATGTTGGATGCCGACGCGCTTGCAAAGCATAAACTGGTCTTTCTTTCGGGCGATCATCCAAAGGGATATGCCAGCGTCGGTTGCGGGTGGAGTTCGATTGGCGCAGATATTCGCATTGTCGATCCACAGACGATGAAACAGTGTCCGCCGGATGAAGTCGGCGAGATTTGGGTGAAAAGCACCAGCGTGGCAAAGGGATATTGGAAACGGGCGGAGGAAACCGAGAAAACCTTCGGCGCTTATCTGAATCCATCCAACGAAGGGCCGTTCATGCGGACGGGCGACTTGGGGTTTGTTTACAACGGCCAGTTGCACATCACCGGGCGCATCAAGGACATGGTCATTCTTCAGGGACGGAATTTCTATCCGCAGGATATCGAGTTGACTGTTGAAAAATGCCACCCGGCCATGCGTCCCAGTTTTGGCGCGGCCTTCGCCGTCGAAGACGATCAAGTGGATCATCTTGTGGTGGTGCAGGAAGTGAAGCGCGAATATCGCAAGAGCGATGATTTTGAGGGAATCGCCAACGCCATCCGCATGGCAGTTGCCAAAAATCACGGTTTGAGAGTCCAGGCGGTGGCGCTCATCATGCCTTCGACGATTCAAAAAACGACCAGCGGGAAGATTCAACGAAACGCCACCCGCGAATCTTTTTTGAATGGGAAACTGGATGTCCTTTATGAATGGCGCGCGCCGGGGATTTTCAAGAATGCCCCGCTGAAAAAGGAATAGATTTGTAGTGACGACTTCAGTCGTCCTTTGTAAGCGACGTATGAGCGACTGAAGTCGCCACTACTTATTGTGCTGATTTTGCGCAGCGGATGCCGACGTAGGCCAGTGTGGATAACTGCGGAAGTTTCAGGCGCGTATCTACACGGACATTTCCGCTGTTGCTGCCTGGGTGCCACGAACCGCCGCGGGCGATGCGGTCATCCAGCGAGTCGGGGTTTTCACGTCCGTCGGTGGCATCGTATTGATAGTAATCGAACAACGAACTGGTCCATTCCCACACGTTTCCGAGCAACTGGCGGCAACCGGAATTGGTGTCGCC
>JBBIUO010000092.1:4548-10904 GCA_037440205.1 Chloroflexota bacterium | reverse complement strand
ACACGTTTCCGGCCATTCCAAAAATGCCATAGATGCTTTGACCTTTGTCGTATTGGTCAACCGGGGTTGTATCGCCCACACAGCCGGCGATATTTGCGTAATTGCAATCCGCCTTTTCATCACCCCAGGGATAAATGCGCAAGTCTGTGCCGCGCGCGGCTTTTTCCCATTCAGCTTCGGTGGGGAGCCGCGCGCCTCTCCACTCGCAGTAGGCGTTTGCCATCTTCCAATCAATATAGATGACGGGATAATTGTTATACACCGGGTTGCCGTAATAGGTGTCGCGTGTTGCGGTTCCCAACCGCGCCGGCTTCCTGCATTCCACGGCGTAGGCGCAGGCGTCGTACATTTCGTTCGTGACTTCGTATTTGTCAATGTAGAACGATTCCACGTAGACTTTGTGGGCGGGCTTTGATCCGATATCGCCGCTATCGTCACTGCCCATGGTGAATTCGCCGGCAGGGATGAGGACCATGGGAACATTTCTGTCATCCGTGATTTCGGACGGCACCGATGTCACTGTGGGAGGAGGAGTGTTCGTCGGGGCGCTGGTGGCTTCGAGCGTTTCGGTTGGCGGGAGCTCTGTTGCGGTGGGCGGAGACTGTATTGGCTGCAAGGTCTGCGTTGGGGCGGGGGCAAAGATCAGGCCGAAGTCGCCGCTTGTGATAAAGTAAAGGCTGACACCCGCAACAATCGCGAGCGCGCCAAGCGCGCCGGCCACCATGATAAAGGGAGAGAATGCCTTTTTCGTTTGAGCAGGCAAAGGGAGGGAAGAAGCGCGTTCCACTTTCCCGGTCATTTGTTCGCGGAGTTTTTCCGCCTTTGTGGATGCCGCGGCCACTGCCCTTCCCGCCAGCAGGTTTTCCAATTCTGTGGCAAAGGCGTGCATGTCGGCGTAGCGGTCTCCCGGCTCTTTGGCAAGCACCTTGAGCAGAACGGATTCGACCTCCTGCGGCAGGTCGGGGATGTAGCTTTTGGGGAGGGGCAGGGATTCGGTGGCCTGTTTGAGGAGAACGCCGGCGGGAGTATCTGCGGTGAAGGGGCGGTGGCCGGTAATCATTTCGTAGAGGACGACGCCCAGCGAATACTGATCGGATTGCGGGATGGCTTCGCCTGTCCATTGTTCGGGAGCCATGTAATCGGGCGTTCCCAGACCGGTGCCGGAGCTGGTGAGGTGGGTCGATTCTTTTTCCTTATCCCCGAACAATTTGACGAGGCCGAAATCGGTCAGCATGGGCTGGCCTTTTTCGGTCATCAGGATGTTGGATGGCTTGACGTCGCGGTTGATGATGTTGCGGTCGTGGACGTATTCGAGGGCGTGGGCTATGGGTAGAACCATTTGCACCGCATCCCGCCACGGGAAGGGTTTTCCGAGCCGCTCGCGGAGGGTGCCGCCGGGCAGGTAGACCATGACCAGGTACGGCGAGCCTTCGACTTCGCCATAATCAATGACGCCCACGATGTTGGGATGCGAAAGCCTGCCCAGCGATTTGGCTTCGCGCTCGAATCGCCTGAGGAGCATGTTCATGTCTTCGGGCGGGAAGGCGTCCCGCCGGATGACTTTGATTGCAACTTCGCGTTCAAGGTGTGTATCGTAGGCCTTGTATACGGTTGCCATACCGCCTTCCCCCAGCCTTTCGATGATTTGATAACGCCCAAATTGTTGCCCAATCAGCCGCGACATAGAGTTTTTTCTTTTCCTTTTTTACCTTCGTTGTGTGTGGTCGGGCTAATTATAAGCCACAATAACCTGTGTAGTGGTGCGTTCTCAAACGCGCCCCAGGCAGGGTCGCCGGGATGCCAGAATTTACATTTTTTGGATTTCCTGTTTCTGGCGGGGGATTACCCGATGCGATAACTTGTTAAAAAGATATAGGGCAAGGTGCCAATCTGTGATGGGCAATTTGGCAAATTGCCCTACGCTTTCACCTTGTGGATCGATTCGGTGAGCCTGTTATCTCGTCACTGCACAGCGGATGCCGACGTAAGCGCCGAAATAGACTGGGTCGAGTTTGAAGCGCGTGTCAATGCGGATGTTTCCGCCGGTACCGCCGAAGATGTGCCATGAACCGCCTCGTGCCACGCGATTTCCCGCCGCATCCAGGTCTTCGCGCCCGTCGCTGGCGTTGTATGGGTAGAAGGAAAACAGACTGCTGGTCCATTCCCAGACGTTGCCAGACATGCCATACACGCCGTAGGGGCTTTGCCCGGCATCGTATTGATTGACCGGCGCCGTATCGCCCACGCAACCGGAGTGATTTGCCAGGTCGCAACTGAAATCATCTCCCCAGGGGTAGGCGCGTTGATCTTCCGTGCCGCGCGCGGCTTTTTCCCATTCGGCTTCGGTGGGCAGGCGCGCGCCTCTCCATCCGCAGTAGGTCTTTGCCATCCTCCAGCTCACGTAGAGAACGGGATAATTCGCAAAGGATGGGTTGTTGTAGTAGGAAGTGCGCGTGGAGGAGCCGGGTTTTTCCGGCAGTTTGCACACGCCGGCGGATACACACGCGGCGTACATTTCGTTCGTGACTTCGTATTTGTCAATATAAAATGTTTCCACGAAGATCGGGCTGGCTGGACGTTCCTCCGCACTGCCATCGTCGTTGCCCATGGTGAATTCCCCGGCAGGGACGAGGCGCATGGGGACGTTTTTTTCGTCCATGATTTCGACGGGGAGAGGCGGTTCTGTTGGGGGGATAATTTCCGTCGGCCCGGGGGTTGGGAGAATCGTTTCAGTGGGAGAAAGATCGGGTTGCCCAGTAGACGTGGGGGCAGGAGGCGTTTCCACGCCAAACAACCCGAGGCGGGAATAAGCGAACCAGCATGTTCCGCAAACGACGATCAAGGCAAGTGCGCCGAGGGAACCAATGAAAAGGGGAGAAAATTTCTTTTTTTGGCTGGCAGGCTGAGGTTCAGGAAGAGAAGCGTTTTCTCGATCAGGTTCAGTACGTGTGTTTTTATCGGGTTCAGCAGGTACGTTTCGAGTCGGCTCGATGTTCGCAGTTTGGACCGGCTCGACCTGCGTTTTTTGAATCGGTTCAGCGGGAGGTTTCCTGGCTTGATCTTTGTCGGGTTGGGGAGATGTCTCGACCTTGCCGGTCATTTGTTCGCGCAGGCGTTTGTACTTGATGGTGGTGGCGGTGACTTCCTTGCCGTCGAGCAGGTTCTGTAATTCATTGGCGAAGGTGCGCATGTCGGGATAGCGGTTGGTTGAATCTCTGGCAAGCACCTTGAGCAGAACCGCTTCCACGTCGTAGGGCAGGTCTGAAATATAGCTTCTGGGAAACGGCAATGGCTCTTTATCCTGTTGCAACAGGAGACCCGCCGGGGTATCGGATTTGTAGGGCCGATGGCCGGTGATCATTTCATAAAGGACAACCCCCAACGAGTACATATCGGACAGGGCTGTGGTTTTACCGATCCATTGTTCAGGAGCCATATAATCAGGCGTGCCAAGCCCCATGCCAGAGGCGGTTAAATTGGTCTCTTCCTTCCCTTCAAATATTTTCACCAGCCCAAAATCGGTCAACATGGGCTGGTCTTTTTCGGTGAATAGAATGTTGGATGGCTTTACGTCGCGGTTGATGATGTTTTTTTCGTGAGTATATTCCAGGGCGCGCGCGATGGGGATGAGAAGGCGCACGGCCTCCCGCCAGGGGAAGGGTTTTCCGAGCCGCTCTTTGAGAGTGCCTTTGGGCAGGTAGACCATGACCAGGTATGGCAGGCCCTCATATTCGCCCTCTTTAATTACGCCGTAGTCAATGACGCCGACGATATTGGGATGCAAAAGCCCGGCCATTGATTTTGCTTCCCGTTCAAAGCGCCTGAGAATGGTATCGAATTGATCGGGCGGAAAGGCTTCGCGCCGGATAACCTTGATGGCCACGTCGCGATCAAGGGTTGTGTCGCGCGCCTTGTACACGGTGGCCATTCCGCCTTCCCCGATCAAACCAACGATTTGGTAACGCCCCAGACTCTGACCAATGAACCCTGTCATGGCATTTTCCTTTTTACAGACCAGCTGTTTGCCGCCCCGCCCTGGAGCGGATGTCGGATTGCATGTTCATTATATGACGAAATATATCAGGCCGGTCAATGAAGCCCCATTGAGAATTCATTCTAAATTGCAGTGGGACAATCGGCGGAATTTGTCATCGGGTAAAATACGGTCTGTTCGACACTTTTGGGCTGTTGCAGGGTATTTTATTCAGGAGAATCGCCAGGTGAAGGTTTTGCAGTTTCTGTTCCGCGCGGGGGTGAGTTTATTGATTGCCTCCATCGTCAGTTTTTCTTCAGCGGTGATCTTTTTCGATTACTCGGGCTATCAAAGATGGATGGATCGCGCTTTCCTCGTTTCCGCGCCGACGCTGGCAATTGGTTTTTTGCTATTTTTAATTTTTCCGCCCCTTTGGCAATGGATTCGGCAAAGACAACCCGCGGTTCTGCTTGTGCTGGGCACTCTGGCGGTGACCGGCGCGGCGGCGGTGGTTTTACCGGTTGCAGTCTCGCCGGTCTACTACCTCGGCGCGGCGTCGCTTGCGATTGCGCTCTTTGCGGTGATTTTGCCTGCCGCTCCCTTCGCAGAGCGAATGCGGGCGAAGCATTCGATGTGGCATTTTTCCATCGGCTTTTTGCTTGCGCTCGTTTTTTCGTACGGCGCGGTTGGCTTTTTTGCCGGCGCGCTCAAGACGATATCGAACGCGCTGATTTTTACAGTTGTATTGGTCTCTGCCTCCAGTCTGTTGGGGTATTCCCTCGTCCGTCGCGCGGCGAATTCATTTCGCGGGGGCTTTTTGCATGAGCCGTTGAACATCCTTCTCTTTTTTGCTTTGCCTCTTTTCCTGCTGGCAATCATCTCCGTTGGGATGTTTTTCCCGTCCATCCTTCTTCGGGAACACCTCACGATTCCGGCGGAGTGGTTTGGTCTGTTCGTTGCCGGGGCGCTGGTCTCCGGTGTGTGGGGCATCGGCCTGCTGGAGCAATTTGAATTGCGTGGATTGGGCGAACGGTTTACGCAAACGAAACTTTATGAGTTCGTGAATGAAAACCTGCCCGGGCTGTATGCGGGTGGCGCGTTCTTCCTTGTCAATCTGGTGATTGCGCGCGCGTTGAATCATCCCGCCTTGAGCGTGAACACCGTCCTCTTTGAATCGGATGCAGGGCCGTGGATGTTCATCCTCGGCAGTCCCAGCGGCGACGCGGTGAATCGTTCCGTGCATCCGCTGGCGCTGACGACGGCGCGTTCCCTTGTTCGGCTTGTTGCCATCTTTTTGGGCGATCAATGGATGCTCGCGCCGATTCTCGTGGTCTCTGCCCTGAGCGGACTGTGTGTGTTCATGGCGTGGCTGTTTGTCAAACGCGCGACGGGGGTGAAGAGTTACGCGTTTATTTTTTCCATCCTGCTTGGTTCCACTGCCGCGCACCTGTTCTTTGGTTCGCTTACCGATACTTATGTGTTCGGCGTGACCTCGCTGATCTTTTTCTGGCTTCTGATTCAGGCAAAGGAGAATCGCTTCGCCGTGCTTGTCCCTGCGGGTGTGATCGTTTTCGGGGTCACGGTCACGAACATTGTTCAGGGTGTGATCGGTTTGTTTTTCAACAAGTTCGATGTTCGGCGGCTCGTGCGTCTTTGCGTTTTCATCCTTGCTGTGGGCGTCGCGTTGACAGCGTTCACGAGCATGGTCTACCCCCGCTGGCAGACCTTCTTTTTCGTCCCTGCCGACCTTGCCTTTGAAAAGAACTTCGTCAAGCCGGTGTACGAATCCCCTGCCGAGCGCCTCGTCGGGCGGTTCAAGATCGTCAGTCGCACGATGATTTTGTACGGGGTGACCGGCCCCAAACCCATTGAGGTCATCGCGCACAAGCCGCCTCGTTCCACCATTGACTTGAAGACCTTCGACCCTGCGAATAACATCTACGCATCGTACAGGAGACTTGCCAATGTTCCGCTTGCGATGTGGTTGATGTTGCTGGCAGGCGCGTTCCTTTCCTTTGCAAGGGGATTGCGTTCGTCCGAACATACTCCGCTCATGCTTGGCTTGCTGGGCAGTCTCGCCTTCAATTTTATTTTGCACATGAACTACGGCACGGAACTTTTCCTGTATTCGCTTTACTGGACGTACTTGTTTATTTTTTTCATCGCGCTTGCGCTTGCAGACTTCGCGGGCAGGAAATGGTTCGAGGCAATTCTCGTACTCTTTGTGCTGGCGCTGATGGTAAATAATGCCTGGTTTATTTTTGTCACCCTGCGCGAATTGGCTCCGTTCTTCGCGGCGGCAAAATGAACATTCGCAAGATAAATTTCGCGGTGGGTTTATCATCCTACCAACTTCCCCTGTGCGCATGGGTTTTATCAGGGT
>JBBIUO010000092.1:1874-4531 GCA_037440205.1 Chloroflexota bacterium | reverse complement strand
CATCTCCCGTTCGTCACCTCCTTTTTGATCTCGGCGGAACGCTCATGCACTCGCGTGAAGATTGGGCGCCCATTTATGAAAACGCGGATCGGGCGTTGGCGCATTCGTTGAATCAGCACAACATCGAAATGGATACGCAGGTCTTTCGCGCGCGCTTGCAGGAATATTACGACCAGCGCGACAAGGACTTTCAGGAAACCACGTATCATCTCGTCCTGCGTGAACTGCTCAAGGACCTGGGCTATGCCGATGTCGCCGAACCAGTTCTCAGGTCCGCGTTGGATGCGTTGTATGCGGTCACTCAAACCAATTGGATGCTCGAAGCCGATACACTGTCCACCATCCAGGCGCTGAAATCCAGTGAATATCATCTTGGAATTTTTTCGAACGCGGGCGACGACCAGGATGTGCAGGAACTCATCGAGGGTTTCGGCGTCCGCCCGTATTTCGATTTTGTGCTGACCTCCGCCGCGTGTTTTTATCGCAAGCCGCATCCGCGCGCGTTCGAGATCGCGCTCGCGCAATGGAATATTTCTCCCGAAGAGGCTGTGATGATCGGCGATAGTCTCGCGGCGGATGTTCGTGGGGCGAAGGAACTGGGGATGCAAACGATCTGGATCACGCGCCGCGCGCAATTCAATGCGGAGGATGTGCGGCGCTTCAAACCTGACTTTAGCGTGCGCAATCTCAAGGAGCTTTTGCCCACCCTCGAAAGAATCTCCATCACCCGCATCTGACGGAAATTGCCGTACTGCAAGATTTATCTTGCATGTTGCGGCGTGCCGTCATCCGCGCCGACGGGAATTGCCCGTTGTCCGGGCCATCTTGAAATTATCGCCGCACGCCTATATACTGGGATCATATCAAACGTAATCCATTCCACCCAAGGAGAACATCATGCAACTCGATGCCATTATCGAAGTCGCCATCGGCCTTGTGTTCGTATGGCTCGTCATCAGTATCGCCACCATGGAGGCGCAAAATCGGATCGGCACTTTTCTGGGCTGGCGCGCCAATCACCTCGAAAATTCCATTCACAGTATGTTGAAGGACAAAACGCTTGTGAATCGTTTCTATGCCCATCCGCTGATCACTGAATTGGCGCGCAAGGATAGAAATGGGGTGGTGGTGAAGGATAGAAAAGGGAATCCCTCCCGCCCGGATTACATCCCCAACCAGATTTTTGCAACGGCGGCCTTCGAGGTCATCATGAACGCGGGCAGGGGCGAAAAGGATGTCGAAGTCAACACCATCTCCATTCCCGAAATGACCGCCAATTTCAAGTCGCTTATGGATAAGAACCAGGTGCTCCCCTACGTTTTCCCAAACATGGAAAAGAGCATGCAATCGCTTCGGAAGAACACGAAGGAATTCGATGACAAGATTGCGGAGTACCGCAAAAATGTGGAAGGCTGGTTCGATAATGTCATGGCGCAATCCAGCAGTTGGTACAAGATCCGCGCGCAGTGGCTTGCCTTCTGGATTGGTCTTGCGCTGGCGGTCTTCCTCAACATTGATACGATCTTCGTCGCCCAAAAACTGTGGCAGGAGCCAACCACCCGCGCTGTGATCGTGGCGCAGGCGCAAACCGAGGTGCAGAATGCAACGTCATCCGATTCCGTTTCCACCACAGCGGTGAAAGACCTGAATTTCCCCATCGGCTGGACCACGACCCCGCTGGAGACAAATTCCTGTCCCATTTTTGGAGTGGCCGATGCCCGCTTCGTGATCCGCTCCGGTGGAAAATGTCTCTCCGTAACCAGTCTTCCGGCGTTCAATAACCTTTGGGGCATCATCGTAAAACTGTTCGGATATCTCATCACCGCCGCGGCGGCGGCGCAGGGCGCGCCCTTCTGGTTCGATATTCTCCGCAAACTGGTGGGCATCAAACAACAGACCGCGTCCTCCACCTCCAAATGATTATAAAAGAGCAACCCGCAAATCCGGATTGCTCTTTTATAAATACCTGTATAATTCGGGCATCGTCCCGAATAAATCGAATTGGAGGATCATTATGGAAGTAAAGATTACGACCATGAACAGCCGCGTTCCGGTTCAGGTCATGCACGTGCACGGCGACCTTGACTCGGCCAGTTACGAAATGTTTCAAAACAGGGCCAGCGAACTGATCAAAAACGGCGCGCAGTATATCCTTGTTGACCTGACACACACCCAATTCATCAGCAGTGCGGGCCTGCGCGCCATTCATTCCATTTACAACCAGCTCCGTTCTGCGAAGCCGGATCGCAGTGACGAGGAAATCCGCAAGGGGATTAGCGCCGGTACATACCGATCCCCATATTTAAAGGTACTCAACCTGTCGCCGGAGGCCGGGAAGGCGTTTGCGTTGGGCGGCTTCGACATGTACATCGAGACGCACACAGATTTGATAAAAGCCGTCTCGTCTTTTTAGCCAAATAGAGTAATGGGCGGGCTGTCTCACACAGACAGCCCGTTCTATTTATCGTGCCTTCACACGCGCAAATAGCGGAAGTCGCACATCGTCCCGCCGCGCGCGAGGGTCTGTGTTCGCTCGAAGCGCACGCTTGGCGCGGCCTCTGCGGCAAGCAAATCATCCAATCTGCAAAAATGCGAGGTCAATTCGGGGAAGCCGTATTCCGTCAACACATCCAGATAAAAGCAGGCGTGACAATTCA
>JBBIUO010000092.1:0-1855 GCA_037440205.1 Chloroflexota bacterium | reverse complement strand
GAGATCGAGCCATTCCACATTCCATCGCTCCGGATATTGGGTCGTCATGATTGGCTTGAGCATGAGTCGAATCATGTCGAAGAAAAATGGAAATCTCCCCCAAAAGCGATACACGCGCCGCTCCGATTCGATGCCCGCTTCCAGCAGGGAATCGATGACTGACATGGCAGTTTCTTTCCCCAACCCGTTCATCAACAAAACTGAATACGCCGCAACCGCAGGCAGGATATGATCTTCAAAGTGATGGCGCAAGGCTTTGTTTTCGTACTGCCGCGCCTGAAGGAGCACTTCGTCGTATCTGGCCTGAAAGCGCGCAAGAGTGAGTGACGCCGCGCCGCGACCATATTCCACAGTCAATGCCTTTTCCCACCTTCTCCAATTGGGAAGACGTTTTTGTTTTCGCATCGTTCCTCCTTGCCTACATTATAATCAGCCCATGACCGACCTTCTCGACCACGCCATGCAGGAACGTGTGAAAACCGAAGCGCCGCTTGCCGCGCGGATGCGCCCGCGCACCCTCGACGAATACATCGGGCAGGAACACATCGTCGGCGAAAGCAAATTATTACGCCTTTTCGACGCGTATTGTTGATTTTTCAGCCTTTCTTACCGGTTTGCGTTCTCACAGAAATCAAAATTCGGATAAAATAACGGTAATTCATATTAATAAGTTGAGGAGGAGCGTTCCCATGGAAATCAAGGTCTCTACCGAGAACGGACGTGTCCCCGTAACCGTCCTGCACGTTGACGGCAACATTGATTTGGCCACCTACGAGGGCTTTCAGTCCAAAGTCGAGGAACTGATCAGGGGCGGAGCGAGGCACATCCTGGTGGATATGGAACATGTGCCCTATATGAGCAGCGCCGGACTGCGCGCCCTGAACCAGATCTTCAACAAACTTCGTGAGGCGAACGAAGACAACCTTACAGATGAGGAGATGAAGAAGGGCATCAGCGAGGGCACATACAAATCACCCCATTTGAAACTCCTAAATCTTTCAGAAAACACGAAAGTTGCATTCAATACCGCGGGCTTTGACATGTACATCGAAACGTTCACCGACCGTCAAGCCGCGATCAATTCCTTTTAAATGCAAATCCAATACAGGGCAGACTGCACGTCTGCCCTGTATTGATTCGTCCGACTCCAAATGAGGAATTTTTCCCACCAAAGCGCTTCAACCTGACGACCCCTGACTCGCGCATTTAACCGTAAACCAACGGGCAGAAAAGAGCAGTGACCATGGCAGGAAAGCCGTCCAAAAAAACAGACGGGGAAAAATCGTTAAAAAACGTTCAATCTGAACTGGGCAAAGCAAAGGCCGCATTAAGGATAGAGCGCCAGCTTACGAAGCGCGCCAACGCCGAGATCGCGGAAGCGCATGAAACCCAAAACGCCACAAGCGAAATCCTGCGTGTGATCGCCCAATCGCCCACCGACGTTCAACCCGTGTTGGATGTCATCGCCGAAAACGCGCGCCGCTTGTGTGAAGGCGTTCTGGCATCCGTCTACCGCACCGATGGGCAAATGGTTTATGAAGTAGCATCCACCGACCTCTCAGAGGAATGGCTGGAAACGGCGCGTCGTTGGATTGGAATGTTACCCTGTCCTCACGAGCCATTTTGAACCGCTCCATTGTCCACATCCCAGATATGGAAAGCGAATCGGATCTGCCGGAGATCACGAAACGCTACGTCAAGGCGCAGATTCTGAAAAGCGTCCTGTTCATTCCCATGATTCGCGAAGACGAAGCCATAGGCTGTATCGGAGTGGGCCGGCGTGTGTCGACTCCTTTCACCGAGAAACAGATTGCGCTCGTGCAAACCTTCGCCTCGCAAGCGGTCATCGCCATCG
>JBBIUO010000091.1:9955-12327 GCA_037440205.1 Chloroflexota bacterium | reverse complement strand
ATCCAGAAGCGTGATATTGGCTATGTTTTTCTCACGGCGCGCGGCACGTCGGATAACGCGGGCAGGTACGCGAATTATTTGCTCGGCGCAATGAATGGACTTCCGCTTGCATTGGCGACGCCGTCGCTGTTCACTTACTACAAGCGTCCGCCCAAGTTGAGGAACGCGCTGGTGATCGGCATTTCGCAATCGGGGAAATCGCCCGATATTGTGAGCGTGCTGGAGGAGGGCAGGCGGCAGGGATGTTTGACGCTTGCCCTCACCAATGAGCCGAATTCCCCGCTGGCGCATGGCTCCGATTTTGTGCTGGAACTTCAGGCGGGCGCGGAGAAGGCGGTTGCCGCAACGAAGACCTACACCACCGAGTTGATGGCGGTGGCGATGCTTTCTGCGGCATTGAGTGGAAATAAAAAACGGTGGAGCGAGTTGGGCAAGGTTCCCAGTTGGATGAAGGAGGCCTTGAAGCAAAACGATTTTATTTCGCAGGCGGCGCAACGATACCGCTACATTAACCAGACCGTTGTGTTGGGACGTGGATTCAATTATGCGACTGCGTTCGAGTGGGCGTTGAAGTTGAAGGAGTTGACGTACATCATCGCCGAGCCGTATTCATCGGCAGATTTCGCTCACGGGCCGATTGCGCTCGTTGAAAGCGGTTATCCGGTCTTTGCGGTGGCGGTGAAGGGGAAAGTGTTCGGCTCGATGCTGCAAATGCTTCACCGTTTGCGCGAGGATATCTCCGCCGAGTTGGTGGTGATTTCCAACGACAAAAAAGCGCTGGCGCTGGCGCAGATGCCTTTGAAGATTCCAGCCGATACGCCCGAATGGCTTTCGCCGCTGGTGAGCATTTTGCCCGCGCAGTTATTTGCCTATCATCTCACCCGCGCAAAGGGATACAACACGGAGCAGCCGCGAAGCATCCGCAAGGTGACGGAGACGAAGTAATGTGCCGCTGGCGGGTTTGCCGTCAAAAATTTGCAACGTGACGGCCTTTAAAAAATTATTGCCGTAATATTTGCGTAGGGCGCGTTCTCTTACGCGCCCGTCGGCGTTAGACGCTTTGCGCGCCAACTGCGCGGTTACTTGCAACGCGAACGTTGCGGTACGCTATATCCACTTCAGAATGCCGGCAAATACGACCAAGCCAAGGATGTTCACCGACCAAATTGCGCCGACGGTTTGCAGTTTGGATTTCATGGCTGGCATGTCGTACACCCAAAAGGCGAAGACGAAAAACCACAAATAGCCGAAGAGGAAGATCAATAACGGCATTCCACGATTCCACCAGGGCCAGTCCCAGGTCAATGCGTTGGCGGAGTTGAGAAGATATTCGACAAAAACGCAAAACGCAGAGCCGAAAATTCCCACCGCCCAGCGATTTGGAATCCCAAGATATTTGAAACTTTTATCGGGGTGAAGCATCTTCGTCCAGATGATGCCGGCGACGGCGAACATGAACATGGTCTCGATGTTCAATCCGACAAGGATGAGAAAAGCCGTTGGGCCTGGCTCACCCCAGATGGGAGCATAGCCCGTGAAATGCAGGACGAGACCGTTGATGATTTCATTCAACCAGTCCGCGCCCCAAAAGGCGAGCCCTGCAAGGATGAGATTCCAGTTTTTCTTTTCGGCTTCCACGGTGTAGACGTAGAACGCAAAAGACAGCAGTGAAATGACGTACCATTGGAAATTGCTTCCATCTCGAAGTTGGGATAACGCTCGTACTGCCGATTCAGTCATTGTGCCCTCCGAAAGATTGATTTGAATTCTCTACCGTACACGAAACCCTAAAGGTCTCCTCGACCTTCGCAAATTCTCGACAGGCAGAAAAGACCTTTAGGGTTTTTGCGAGGGAAATGAACAGTAGCAAAAATTTGAATTAAGTATAGGCGGAAATTCAGAAAAGACAACCTTGCCGCGATTGAATATTTTAAGTGTGCCAAATCTTGTCATGGCAGGGATTTATGCCATAATACCCTGCATAAAACTCAGGAGTACATCCATGCGAATCTGTGTCCTTTCCGATGAAGAAATCAAAGACTTTGATCCATCGCCCTACCTGCAAGGCTACGATTGGGAAATGGTCACATTGACCGCACCCGTGTTCGAGAAGATTCAAGCGCTCGCCGAAAGAAACGAATTCGATGTATTTCTAAACGTTTGTGAAGGATACGAATTCGAGGATCAGGAAGATGACGAGATTGGATACCAGGCCATTGAAGTGGTGGAGGCTTTGGAAAAACTGGGTTTGCCGTTTACCGGCGCAGGCTCGAATTGCTTCGATCCCACGCGCGAAGAGATGCAGGCGGCGGCGGATGCCAATGGAATTGGATTTGCAAAAGGCTACCAGGTCAAAAGCGCGGAGGAGGCGG
>JBBIUO010000091.1:0-9938 GCA_037440205.1 Chloroflexota bacterium | reverse complement strand
CCGCTTTCCGATCATGGTCAAGCACCCCAAAAGTTATGGCAGTACAGGGATGTTCAAAGAGTCACGCGCCGATACGCTCGAACAGGTTCGGACTCAGGTTACGCGCATCTGTTCGGAGTTTGGCGCGGCGCGTATGGAGGAGTTCATCGTCGGCAGGGAATACAATGTGCTGATCGTTGAAAATGCCGATGACCTCAGCCAGCCGTTTGCCTATCCGCCTGCCGAGTTGATCTTCCCTCCTAACGAAGAATTCTGGCATACCGACATCAAGTGGAATTACGACGTGCCTTTTGATTTCAAAGAAGTCACCGACCCCGCCTTGATTGCGCGGCTTCAGGAAATTGGAAAGCGCATGTTCCTGGCCATGGGTATTTACGGCTATGGCCGCTGTGATATTCGCATGAACGAGAAGGGTGAGATGTATATTCTGGAGATCAATCCCAATCCCGCGATTATGCTCCACCCGAAGGAATACGGTCCTGCCGACTACATGATCCTGTACGATAAGGATGGCTACAAGGGATTTTTCGACCGCATCATCCGCGCGGCATTTTTGCGGCAGAAAATGCGGGCAAAAGGATGATGTTCAGGAAAATGCAAACGCACCTTCGATTTCAATGTCGAAGGTGCGTTTTGTATTATTTTCTGATGTCACGCATACCCGTAGGGGCGACCCGCTCACAGAATTCAGGACTCTCTAACGAGCCTCGAAGGGTCGCCCTTGCATTGAGATCACTTTACGTACTGGGCGACCCCCCTTTGCGCAGCATGATTTCTGATTACATGGACGGGTCGCCCTACTGCGTAACTCATTTACTTTGATATTGTCAGTAGATCACGAAAACCTCGCGTAGTTTGCGCTCTCTGGCGCAAATTAGGCGTTAGAGAACGCCAATTACGCGCTTTCGTGAAGTACTGATTGTCGGTAGATCACGAAAGCGTAGTAACCGCTTTGCGTGAGTCGTTCGGGCAAAAAGCGACTGAAGTCGCTACTACGGGCAACTTTTCGTGAAGTACTGATTGTCTATGGATTGCTGACCAGCAGGTTATCGAAATGAATCTCGGCGTTTGGCTCATTGGTTTCAAAGGAAACAGCCGCAAAGGCAATGGAGCCCGATGTTGACCCTTCGGGGATGGTGTTGGCGGTGGCGAGCAATTTTCCGTTGACTTCAAGTTTCAATTCGTTGTTGTCACAGGTCGCGCGGATCTTGTTACTGCTTGCGCCCTGATTGATGGCGTCGGAATATGTCCAATCCACCAGCGGACTCATCGAACCGGCGCTGACACTGCGGATCGAGTAATATCCGTCGCCGCTGATGGCAAGCAGATATCCGTCAACAGATGTATCTTCGCGGGCGCGCATTCGGCAAACGACGCCCATGCCGGCGTTATTGTTGGCCGGGCCGATCACCATGCTCACATCGAATTCGATCACGGCGTTGGCAAATTCAGATTGGGACTGTCCCCAGTTCCACAGGTCACCGGTGGAGCGGACAATGTAAACGCCGTCTTTTGTTTCCGTGGAACCGGATTCATCCGAAAAAGATTCCATCTCACTGCTAGGCGTATCGAAGTTATCGCTCAAAAGCGTATTGTCAGGCGGCTTTGGGGCAATGGTTGGAAGTTGCGCCTGTGTCGGGATGACGGGCGGGATGTACGGCGTGGGTGGCTGGTTGATCGTGGGCAGGCTGACGGCCCGACAGGCACAGGCGAGCAAAACAATTGCTGAAATTATGTTGATGGCTGGGCGGGTTTGTTTGTTCATCTCATCTCCTCATTTCCCACATTATAGAAAGCCAGGAGAGCGCCGCCATCCTGCGTTTGTACTGGATATTCCATTCCCGTTCCAAATCGGTTTCAGAAAGGGGAAGCATGAGAAGTGCAAAGTTGTTTACCGGGTCGATCAGATCGCCATCGAACATTTTGCCTCCGGAATCATGAAATGACCGCTTGATGATATTTTAGCAGGAAGTTTATAATCAATGGATCACGGAAACGTAGTAACGACTTTAGTCGTTCGGGCAAAAAAGCGACTGAAGTCGCCACTACGAGACCCTTTCGTGAAGTACCGAGAATATATTTATCGTTGATTTCGATGAGGTTTTATGCGAGTTTGCATCCTGAGTGACGAAGAGATCGAAGACTACAACCCGTCTGTTTATTTCCATGCGTACGATTGGGACTTTGCGACCGTGAACCCGCCCGTTGCAGAATCCATCAGGAAGATTGCGGCGGATGATTACTACGATGTCTTTTTGAACATCTGCGAAGGGGCGGACGATAACGACACAGATTCGGGCCTTGCCGTGGTGCAGACATTGGAAGAACTCAATGTGCCGTTCACCGGCGCCGATTCAAAATTCTACAATCCCACGCGCGAACAAATGCAGGAAACCGCAATCGCCAATGGACTTGATTTTGCGCGCGGCTTCAATGCAAAATCTGTGCGCCACCTGGAACGGGCAAACGAACTGTGCTTTCCGTTGATTGTGAAGCACCCGAATAGTTTTGGGAGCGCCGGGCTGATACCGGAGTCGCGCGTGGATTCCTTCGACGCATTGCGCGAACAATTCCACAGAAACCTCGATGAGTTTGGGGCGGCGCGGGTGGAGGAGTTCATTGAAGGGCGCGAGGTATCCTGTCTGGTTGTGGATAATCCCGACGATCTCTCGAATCCGTTTACCTATCAGCCTGTCGAAGTGGAATTTCCAATCGGCGAATCGTTCATGCACGTTGAGGTGAAATGGATGAACTGGGACACATTTATCGTTCCGCTCGATGACCGCGATCTTGCCCGTCGGGTGCAGAATGTCAGCCGGAAAATGTATCAGATTATGGGTGGGAGGGGATACGCGCGGGTGGATATCCGCGTGCGGCCAAACGGCGACCTGGTCATTTTGGAGATCAATCCGAATTGCGGCATCCTTTATTACGGCCCCGATGACCGCAGTGTGGCGGATTTGCCCATCTCCTGGGATAAAGACGGGCACGACGGATTTCTCGACCGTATTTTCCGCTCGGCGTTGTTGCGGTGGGAGATGGGATCAAAGGAATGATGTGGGATTCCCGCCACAGAGATCACAGTGTTTTTCTCAAAATCTCTGTGGATGGGGTTATTCCTGAAGATTTACCCTATCGCCATGACTTTTTGGAAATGAAACAACGAGAAAGGAAACATCCTCTTCTGAATCATTTCGGAATTGATGCTCGACGCCCGGGGGAATTTCCACGCCATCGCCTTTGTGCAACGTGAGCGTCTCATCATTTATCCGCATCGTTGCCGTGCCTGCAAGGATGTAGAAGAATTGACGTGAAATATTGTGGAAATGTTTTACCTCCCTCCCGCCTGCCGGGACGAGTTCCTGAATGATGCTTATGTCGTCGCGTTTCAACAGGTGCCAGCCGTCGCAATTTTCTCCCCACGTATAGTGCTCCGCGTTGGAGATGGAGACGGCTTTCATTTTTTCCTCGGCCTCAACCAGCGGCCGCTCAGAATGAGGGAGATCAACACAAAAGCAATCGCCGCATACGAAAAAGCGGTGTTGTCGGTACCGATTCCAACAGCGAGGAACACCAGCCCCAGAATTAGAAAGATTGTCGAATATCTGCGTTTGTTCATTGGAGTTTATCCATTCGAGTATTGATATAAAAAGAGTCGGGTGAATTCTATCACCCGACTCCCAATCCCCAATCTCTATTCTCCAATCTCCAACTTACTTCTTCATCCCAAACTTCTTCATCAAAACATCCTTCAACGTGGGTTGGCCGATCTCCTGCAATTCGTACCGCACACGCTGACTCGGCTTATTGATCTTGATGACGCGGCTCAAATCAATCGGCGTGCCGATGACGACCAGGTCCACATCCGATTTATTGATGGTCTCTTCGAGTTCCTTCGTCTGTTTATCGCCGTAGCCCATCGCAGGGAGGATCGTTCCTGTCTTCGGGTATTTCTCGAAGGTCTTCGCAATCGAACCCACCGCAAACGGACGCGGGTCAACGATCTCCTTCGCACCGAATCTACGGGCGGCAACATAACCAGCGCCGTAGGCCATCTCACCGTGAGTCAGAGTCGGGCCGTCTTCCACAACCAAAACGCGCTTGCCGCGAATCGCTTCAGGGTTATCCACAAACAGAGGCGAAGCGCCTTCAATTTGAATCGCATTCGGGTTCAACTTGCGAAGCGACTCTCTCAATTTGATTACATTCTCCGCATCCGCCGTATCCACCTTGTTGATGACGAACACATCCGCCATGCGCACATTCGTCTCGCCGGGGTAATAGGTTGACTCATGTCCTGTACGATGCGGGTCTGCCACCACGATCTGCAAATCAGGCACGTAGAACGGGAAGTCATTGTTGCCGCCGTCCCACAAAACAATATCGGCTTCCGCCTCGGCCTTGCGGATGATCTTCTCGTAATCCACGCCCGCGTAAATAATCACGCCATTGTCAATGTGCGGCTCGTATTCCTCGCGCTCCTCAATCGTACATTCGTATTCATCGAGGTCGTCGTAATTTGCGTAGCGCTGAACTTCCTGTGCGACGAGATTCCCATACGGCATGGGATGACGAATGGCCGCGACTTTATACCCCATCTCTTGCAGGATCAAAGACACGCGCCTCGTTGTCTGACTTTTGCCTGATCCCGTCCGAACGGCGCTGATCGACACGACAGGTTTGTTGCTCTTAATTTGCGTGTACCTCGTGCCCATGATACGGAAGTCTGCGCCTGCGGCATTGACGATGCTGGCCTTGTGCATCACGTATTCATGCGGCACATCGCTGTACGCGAACACAACCTGTTCCGCTCCATGTTTCTTGATGAGGTCCACCAACTCCTCTTCGGCGTGAATCGGAATTCCCTTCGGGTACAGGTCACCCGCGAGTTCCTTCGGGTACACGCGGCCTTCGATATCGGGAATTTGCGTCGCGGTAAAAGCGACCACCTCATAATCCTTGTTCCCGCGGAAGAAGGTATTAAAGTTGTGGAAGTCGCGGCCTGCGGCTCCCATGATGATGGTTTTGATCGGCATAGGAATCTCCTGTGCTTGCCACTCTGAGGACGAAGTCCGAAGAATCTCGGGGTTGGGATTTGAGAATCCTCGCTTTACCCAGGGCGACACAGCAATTAAAAAAGAAAACAGCCCAACAGCCTAGATAACTTTCAGCCTGTTTTTGACATGACAGTTCACTCGCTCGAGCCGCCGTCCGTGACGACGGTTGCGCTACTCACCGCTCTCGACTGTGTACCCCAACGCCTTTTGAATCCGTTGAAGCAAAGGGAACGTAATTGAGTCGTTTCGCACCGCAGGGAGCCAGTTCGGTGAATCTCTCAAGTCAAACCAGCCGACCTGGTCAATTGCATACATCTGGCTGGCTTCCTCCTCTGGTTCATGGCCGGGTTGCGCCTCGCCGTCAATGATGCGGCAGAGATATGTTTTTAAATACTCAGTACTTCACGAAAGCGCGTAATTGGCGTTCTCTAACGCCTAATTTGCGCCAGAGAGCGCAAACTACGCGAGGTTTTCGTGATCTACTGATACTGATAAATGCCGCCGCGGATGCCTTCCTCATCCAGCAGAAGCCTCTCCACTTCGACGCGGAGATTGGTCTCTTCCAGCATTTCACGTTGCACACACTCCTCCTCGGTTTCGCCTGCTTCGATTCCGCCGCCCGGAATAATCCAGTAACTGCGGCCGCTGACATGTTCGGCGTGCCTGACCAGCAAAATCTGGTGGTCGTTTATGATGGCTCCCTGGTAGCGGATTTTACGACTCATCGAATACTTCCTCCATTCCTTCTTGTTGGCGGGGTTGAATAAAAAGTTCTCTGCACGCACCGTGACGCTCCCACAGGGCCTACTCTGCGAGTACGATCTGTGACTCTGCGGACCCCTCTTGCAAAATACGGCGGTCACAGACCGCCTTTGAGCAAAACTGCGTAAGGTGAATTATAAAATCACGGCATGGATTGAATCAGATCCGCCGCCGAGATTGTGATGGAATGGCTGTTGCGGTCGGTGGTCACGCCGCCCCAATCGAACACGCCGACTTGCGCGGGCGTCGCGCCAGTGTAATTGTAAATCGTTACCCGCGTGGCGCCGATGTTGCCGCGATCAATTTGCAAGACAAAATTTCCGCCGTCGGTCAAACCTGTGAGCAAAACGTCCCAGGTCATTTCTACGCGCTTGCCCGTGTTGGCATCGTCCAGCGATTGCATCAACACAAAGCGGTCGCCGCTCTCCATGTCCGCGTTTGTGGCGGAAGGGCTGGAGGATATTTTTTCGGGGCGCATCCACGCGCCGCCGCTGACGACGTTGAGCGTGGTCCAATCGGAAGTGGTTGAAATTGTGATGCGCGCTCGATACGTGGGGGACCATTGAGTGGCAAGATATTTGCCGATCCATTCGCGTGTGAGGGTGAGATAGCCCTCCGGCGGCAACGCGCCGAAGTCCGCGTAGTTATTTCCCTTGCCGTCATCCACGCCCACGGTAGGCGGCTCGATCATACTGCCCTCATGCCATTCATTGAAGGATGTGATGGTCATCATCGTCGGTTCGACTCCCGTCCCCAGCGCGGCAGTCCATTGCTCGTTGTAAGTGGCGCCGTCATTACGCGGCACGTAGGTATCTTCGGGGTATCCGACTCGCCTTGCGGAATTTCCAGGAATGACGCTCGGGATGTACAACGAATCGGGGGGCATGTTGCGCGCCCAATTGAATCCGCCGTTCTGGTCTACATGGAGGGTGACGTAATTGTACAAGCCGTCAAGGTGACCGCTGTTGATCCAACTCCCTTGCAACGTGTTGGCGATGACCAGCGCGCCTTGAGGCAAAGCGTGAATCTCGTCCATGGCTGGGAGCCAGTAATCCGCCTGCACAGGAGACTGCCCAAACTCTTTGAATTCTATGCTCCACACGAAGAACATGCCCTTCGGTTGATCCCCCGGGCTATAGCGGCTGGACGCGGTCGTACGGAAGAAGGCTGGGCTGCCCCCATATTTTTCATAGATATATTTTATATCGCTGACCAATTTTTCCGCGGTGCGCCCGCCATACGGTTCGATGTGAAAAGCGACCTTGATGCCGTATCGTTCCGCCGTTTGCAGGATAAGCGGAACCGCTCGATCTTCGTACGAGCCTTGTCCCCACCATGATGTGATGATGACTCCAATGCCTGCTTGACGCAACCACGCCATGTGTTGCGCCAGGACTTGCGGATCGCGCGAGGAGTACGCGCCAAGCGCGGGAAAGTAATCACTGCCGATGTCCTGCGGAGGCTGGTGGTTGTTTTGATCCCAATGCACCCATCCGCCGTCTGTTGATGGATTGCCGTACCATGGATAATAGAACGCGGCGATTTTGAGGGACGGATCGGTCCCCTCCACTGGAGGCTGGGACGTAGTGTTTGGGCTTGGACTTGGGGTTATGACTGGGACGGTGGGAGGGGCGGTTTGGGTTAGGGCTGGGAACGAACAAGCGGCAAATAAAAACAGAAGGATTGGACTCATTAACTTTTTCATGATGTCTCTCCTTTGACGCGAACGAACGTCTTGCGATGGCTCATCTGTAAACAATGTGCGGACGTTAGAGAACGTCCGCTACGCGCCGCGCGAGCGCGTAAGAGACGCTCTCCCCTGGCAACGCCCGCCAGGGCAGTTGTAGCGTCGGGCGCACTTACTCTACACATGAGCCAATACTATTTCCTTGTGCGCCTACATGCTTGTTTACCTGTGTACTTGTTCACATCCTCACATCACATCGGGGGCCTGAATATCCAGCAGCCTGAGCGCGTTGGCAAGGGTCTGCTTCGCGGCGGCCACAAGGCGCAGGCGGGCGTTGCGGGTATTTTCATCTTCGGTTTGCATGACGTTCACGGCATGATAAAACGAGTGGAAGGTGTTCGCCAGTTCGTAGGCATACGAAGCCATCACTAGCGGACGATACTCCTCCGCCGCCTGTTGAACCTTCTGCGGAAACTGCGAGATTTCCTCGATGAGTTCGATTTCGTGCTTGGTCAGCTCGTAATCGAACGACTTGTCTACTTGTGTACCTGTATACTTGCCTGCCTGCCAGCCTGCCTTCTTCAAAATCGAATTCGCCCTCACGTGCGCATTCTGAATATACGGCCCGGTCCGTCCGTCGAAAGACAACGCCTCATTGATGTCGAAGACGATGTCTTTGTTGTTGTCTACTGAAAGCATGGAATAGACCAGCGCACCCATGCCGATCTGGTAGGCGATCTTCTCACGATCTTTGGCGGAAACATCGGCGCTCTTTTCGGCTTCCACTGAGAACGCGCGCCTCACGGCTTCATCGGCCACATCCTTGAACATGACCACGCGCCCGCGCCGCGCAGACATGGCGCCTTCGGGCAGGCTCACAAATCCGTAGCCGAGGTGGTGACATTTTTCAGCCTGCGGAAAACCCCATAATTTCAAAATGGCAAATGCCTGTTGCAAATGGAGCGACTGGCGCACATCCACAACGTAAATGGAGCGATCCACGTGATATTGCTCGAACTTCACTTTTGCCAGCGCGAGGTCTTTGGTCAAATACAACGTCGTGCCGTCGGCCCGCAGGATGACGTTCGTGCGGTATTTTTCTTTTGTCAACCCGAGTTTTTCATCAATCTTCACGATGACCGCGCCGCCCTGCGAACGTTCGTCGTCGGCGATGTTCTTCGCGATCAATTCGTCCACGATGGCTTTGGATGGCTCGTCCACTTCCGATTCAAAGAACCACACATCCATTTTCACATCGAGCATCCGCAAAATGTCACGCAATTCTTCGAGGCTCCACTCACGGGTCACGCGCCACAACTCACGCACGCTTTCATCGCCCGCATCCCATTTGCGATACATCTCGCGTCGTTCGGCTTCGTATTCCTCGCGTTTTGCGGTCTCTTCGGGCGTTTCATTTTCCTTCTTTTCGAGCATGGCAGTGGCTTCCACGTAAAGTTTTGCCAGCCATTGTCCGCGCTCGTGAATGCCTTCGGGTTCCTGTCCTTTGTAGAACTTGTCGTAAATCCACATCACGGTGATGACGCCCAGTCCCAGGTCGCCGGGGTATGAGGCGCGGATCGTCTCGAAGCCCGCGAATTCCACAAGCCTTGCCAGCGCCTCGCCCAGGATCGTGTTGCGCGCATGACCGATGTGAAACGAGTGATGCGTGTTCGGCTGGGCATATTCAACCATGACTCTTTCCCGTTTCGCCGCACCCCTCCCAAAGTCCAGGCCGGAAGCGAGCACTTCATCCACAACACGACGGGCATAATCCGAAGTCTTGAAGTAGATATTGAGATAACCCTTGACCGCTTCGATGTGACTGATCCCCTCCACGCTTCCAATCTGACCTCGAATTTGCTCGGCGATTTCCTGGGCTTTTTGCGGCACCGGGACCTTGTTCCCTTTGCCGAGTTTCGCTTCGTTGGCGGCGGTCTGAAAAAACGATGTGGCAAAACCCCACTCGCCCGAAAAGGGGATGGACTGCCATTTGAGTTCTGCAAGCGCAATATCGCTGGTTTTGCAGTAGGCCTTGATTTTTTCTTCGATGAGTTGTTGTTCTTTTGTAAACATTGGTTTGATTGTCAGTAGATCACAAAATCTCTGCGTAGATTGCGCTCTCTGGCGCAAATCAGGCGTTTGAGAACGCCAACTACACACTCTCGTGATGCGCTGATTATAGACGCCATCCCAACATTTGGGGTAGGGATTGGGGTAACAAAAACGGGAGCGCCGTTTTGAAGGGCGTTCCCGTTTTGCGGTGTTGAAGGAAAGACTACGCTTTCTTTTTCTCTTCGGTCTTTGCGGGAGCCGAAAGGAATGCGGCAAGTCTCTTCATCAGGCGGCTTTTGCGGCGCGCGGCGTTGTTCGGGTGAATGACGCCTTTTTGAGCAGCCTTGTCGAGCACGCTGATCGCATTCATTACGGCTTCT
>JBBIUO010000090.1:0-12397 GCA_037440205.1 Chloroflexota bacterium | reverse complement strand
ATATTTGGCTCCGACGCAAATTGTTTGTTCAGCCAGCCGCCGAAGTAACCCCACAAAGCGCCGAAGGGAATCACGAGCGAGATCGGCACACTGACATTTTGAAGCAGGTCTGTATTCGAGATATCCTCACCGAACAAACGACTGAGCAGGGAGTAAAGAATGTTGCCGCTTGCCGTCAGCACAGTGATGGTCCCGCCGAGGACAAGCAGGTAGAGAATGACAAGGCGCAGAACCGAATACATTTCGTCGGGATCAGGCAGGGAGTCCTGAATGAAGCGCCAGGCGAAGAACCAGATCGGTGTGCCGATCACCAGCAAAGCGGTCGCATTCACAAATTGTTCGCGGCCGGGCATTCCAACCAAATCTGTGGGGACTTGCAAAACGAATCGCAGGATTTGCTGTGCGCCAAACACGATCATCAACAGGCCGTACAACATCCAGACATAACGATAAATACGGCGGATGTCTTTGAAGTTTCCGATATCGGGCAGGGACGGCCATTCGGCGCGCAGGATATTCCAGAAGTAGGCGGCCATCAACAGGTTGAGGATGATCGCGATCAAGTTATCGGGAAAGGATTGTGTGCCGCCGACCAGCGCGCGTTCGTAAGAGATTTTCGCCGCGCCGATGAATGCGCGGTTGATCAATGCCAGCAGGTTTTGCACTGCGGGAATGAGTGTGGCAAGAAGCGCGCCATACAAAAAGACAGCGCGTATCGTGGAGGTTTTCTCTTCCTCTTCGCGCGCTGAGGAGCGTTGCGCCCACAACCAGTGAATGAGGAAGAATGGAATTCCCACAAGGATTAGTGAAAGCGCCGTCGCCAGCGCCTGCGCATTGTCTGTGATCAGTTTCGGGTTGACGATGGAACGGATCAAACCGATCAGCCCCCACAACACCACTTCAAAACTGATCAAGGCAACGGCGTAGAAGTAAAGTCTTCGGATTGTTTTCATGGTGTATTCCTCGTGTCATTGCGAGGAGGGCGCTCTCCCCAATAAAGCAATCTCCCGCATAACCATGAGGTTGCTTCGGGCTTCGCCCTCGCAATGACATTTTATTTGATCGGCTTTTGATACCAGTCATACGCCCAGAAGTTGTAGGGCATGTAGGTGATCTTCCATTCGCCGTTTTGGCGCACGAGTTGGGCGCGGTCTGTGTTGGTGTAGCCGCCGGAAAATGGGTCGTTGGGAGAGTAGACCAAATTCAAATCCACGAGGGCATCGTCGCCGTCAATCTTCGATTCGCCAACATCCACTCCGACGTTTTCCGGGTTGACATTCCCATTGAAGAATGACTGTCGAAATTGCTCATACGTGGGCTTGTAATCCTTTTCGGCAAGGTAGGAGTAGGCCTTTTTGTAATCGTCGCTGGTGATGGCGAGGACGTAGTTGTAAACCACCGCTTCCGGCGAATTGGCGGTCTTGTACTCCTTTTTGTCTTCCTTCCTTGCAAAGAACAAAACAAGCGCAAGCAGGATCAACACCCCAATCCCTGCCAGAATGCCGGTAAGAAACCGATCCTGTTTCATAAATACCTCCGTGTTCAAATCCATTGTATAGACTCCAGGATGAAATAGCAAGCCGAAAGGTTCCCAAAACCCTTTGGTATACTATTGCCATCTCATCGTTCAAGGAGAACAAAATGACTCTTTCCGCCCCCCGCTGGGATTTGACAAACGTGTACCCTTCGCTTGAATCGAAGGAATTCAAGGCGGCTGTTGACGATTACAAAAAGCAGGTTGCGTCTCTTGAAAAATTCTTCAAGAACAAACTCGGCAAAGTCGGCCCGAAATCGAAGGCGAAGGAAATGGCGCCGCTCGTTGGCGAGGCCATTGACCGAATCAACAAAACCCAGACCCTTTCCGCCACCATCTTCCCCTTCATCTACTCATATGTGACCACCGATTCGCGCGACAAAGTCGCCATGAAGACGCTTTCTGAAATGGAGCAGGCCAGCCTGCCGATGAATCAATTGATGACGCAGTTCACGGCCTGGGTTGGGAAGAATTCCCAAAAACTGGGCGACATCATCAAGTTGAATCCTTCGGCGAAGGCGCACGCCTTTATGTTGAAGGAATCGGCCCAGCAAAGCAAATTCCTGATGAGCGACATCGAGGAAAAACTCGCCGCAGAAATGTCCCTGAGCGGCGGGAACGCCTTCGGCAAATTGCAGGGCAACGTGGTCTCTCAAATGACTGTTGAATTCGAACTCGACGGCAAGATGGAAAAAATGCCGATGCCGGCGTTGATCAACCTGCGTTCGCATCCCGATGAGGCAACCCGCCGCCGGGGGTATGAAGCCGAGAACAAGGCCTGGGAGGGAGTCAAGGAAACGTTGGCCGCCTGCCTGAACGGGGTCAAGGGCGAAGCGGCGGTGTTGAACAAACATCGCGGCCGCAAGGATGCGCTCCATTCCGCCATTGACGCGGCGCGCATGGATCGCAAGACTCTCGAAGCCATGCTCGAAGCGATGAAGGATTCCTTCCCGATGTTCCGCAAATATTTCAAATCAAAGGCGAAGAAGATCGGCAAGGAAAAACTCGCGTGGTGGGATATCTTCGCCCCGCTCGGCAAAACGGACAAGGTGTATTCCTACGAAGAGGCGCGCGATTTCATCCTCGAAAACTTTGGGAAATTCTCGCCCGATCTGAAAGCCTTTGCCAAACGCGCCTTCGACAATAATTGGATAGACGCCGAACAGCGCGAAGGCAAACGCGGCGGCGCATTTTGTACCGAGGTGCAGGGCGTGAAGGAAAGCCGCATCTTGAGCAACTTCGACGGCTCGTTCGATCAGGTGAGCACGCTCGCGCACGAGTTGGGACATGCCTTCCACAACGAATGTGCCTACCAGGCAAACAAGACGGTGCTGCAACAACTCACGCCGATGACCCTGGCCGAAACTGCTTCGACCATGTGCGAAACGATCGTCACCGAGGCCGTGCTCGCCGCCACCAAAGACCCGCAGGAGGAACTGGCCGTGCTGGAGGCGCAGATCCAGGGCGCGGGACAGGTGGTGGTGGATATTTATTCACGCTTCCTCTTTGAGAAGGAAGTGTTCGAGCGCCGCGAGAAATCCGAACTTTCTGCGGATGATTTCAACGAAATCATGGAACGCGCCCAAAAAGCCACCTACGGCGACGGTCTCGATGAAAACCATCTGCAAAAATTCATGTGGACGTGGAAGCCGCACTACTACTCCCCTGGGCTTTCGTTCTACAACTTCCCGTATGCTTTCGGTCTTTTGTTTGCGACTGGGTTGTATGCCATTTACAAACAACGCGGCGACGCCTTCGTGAACGATTACAAGAACCTGCTCGCCTCCACCGGCGAAGAGAGCGCGGCGAAACTTGCCAAACGCTTCGGCATTGACATCACCACCCGCAAGTTCTGGGATGACAGCCTTGCCATCATCGGCAAGCGCATTGACCGTTTTTGTGAGTTGTAAAAATCCGTACCGCGACATTTATGTTGCGTTTAGTGCAAGATATCGAAGTTTTACAAAATAATACCGTAATCGTGTCACCCTGAGCGAAGCGAAGGGTCTCTACGCCGACATACGAGACTCTTCGGTCGCAAAGTGCGCTCCCTCAGAGTGACATTATTTTAAAGACCATAATCTTGCGGTACAGTTAAATCTGGATGCTGATCCATGACAAGACAAAAATATATTTTCATTTGTTTCTCGGCCCTGCTGTTTGCGGTCACAGCCTGCAGTGCCGCTCAACCGCAGGCGGAACCGGCGTATCCCTCGCCAACACAATCGGTCGTTTTCACCGTCGAGCCAACGCAGGGACAAGACAACAATCTCCCGCTAAACGATGCAGACGTTCCGCGCGTTTCGGTGGAGGATGCAAAACGGGCTCTCGAAAGCGGCGAAGCCGTCATTGTGGATGTGCGAAGCGCCGAAGCATACGCGGAGGTCCACATTGCGGGCGCGGTTTCCGTTCCATTGCTTGAGTTCGAAAACAACATCGCCGGCGTGCCTCTTGAAAAAGATCAATGGATCATCACTTATTGCACCTGACAAAACGAACATACGAGCGCCCGTGCGGCGTTTCTCTTGTTGCACAACGGTTTTGTCAAAGTGACTCCCATCCTCGGCGGGTTGACCGCCTGGATACAGGCAGGGTTCCCAACGGAGTAGCATCATCGTCCTGAGCGTAGTCGAAGGACAATGACACTCAGGATGATGGCAAAATTTTCCAAACAACAAATATGAAAATTCTACGGGTAGATCATGTTCAAATCGCAATGCCTGCTGGCGGTGACGCGGAGCGTGAAGCGAGGTCGTTCTTCATCGGCTTGCTTGGATTCCGCGAAATTCCCAAACCGCCTGAGTTGGCAGAGCGCGGCGGTATCTGGTTTGAATCGGGATCCGTTCAATTGCATCTCGGCGTCGAAGCGGATTTTCATCCCGCGCGCAGGGCACATCCCGCTTTCATCGTGGATGAACTCGATGGATTGATTCAGCGAATTCAACAGGCGGGATTCGAAACGGACACAACCCAGCCGCCGTTGGATGGCTACAAGCGCGCGCACATCTTCGACCCGTTTGGAAATCGAATCGAGTTGATGGAAAAAAACAAAATGACAACGAACACCTTTCGCGTCACGCCCTGGGAATCGGCAACCCCGCCCACCGAAGAATTGTTGCTTGCGATCATGACCGAGCAGGGTTTGAATCCGTACTCGTGGTCGAATGGACCGGATGACGTTTACTCGGCGCACAAGCATGAATATAACAAGGTGATCTACGTTGTGCGCGGAAGCATCACCTTTGGACTCCCCCTGCTGAAAAAACAGATCATCCTACACGCAGGCGATCGGCTCGACCTGCCAGCTGGTACGGTTCACGATGCGCAGGTCGGCGCCGATGGTGTGGTTTGTTTGGAGGGGCACGTATCGTAAGATTAATCTTCGGTACTTACGAAAACGCCTGCAACCCCGTCTGCGCCCTCTCCAATATCAACGCATGGATGTCTCCCTTTGCTGGTGTTCGCCGTTTCCAAATCAAAGACCTGCCTGATTTTAGAAGTCAGTCTATTCGGATTTCAAGTTTTCCCGTATCCATGCAAGGACATCACCGGGGGTTCCTATTTTGATACCCGATCTTTCAGCCACTTTTGGATCGGCGAGAAAGTGTTTTCGGTTATGCGTGGCCAGGTAGTCTACATGGGCTTTCATCGCCGCCAGCAGAATTGGCACATCATCCGGGTCGGCGATCAGGTACAGGTTTTCCTCAATCTCTTTCTGTGTCGGGTTGTGTATGATTCGCGGATTCGCATCCTTGAGCGTTTGCCGAAAATCAGGCAATGCGTGGGGGACTTTTTTCGCGATAGTCCGTTCGCTCTCCACGATAACCTGTTCGCTGATGAATGCTTCGATTTGGCCGCTTTCAGACATAACCAAAAGCACACGAGCCGCGCCGGAATCCGAAATCACGCCCGCGACAATGGCGCTGCTGTCGAGGAACACTTTAATTTTTGACATAGTGCTCTTTGTAATAGTTGCGGCGTTCCTCATCCAATGTTTCAAGTAATTCTTCCAATGAAACATTGGCTTCCCTGATCTTCTTTGCCACTTTGTCCGCGCTCTTCATCACCTTGCTTTCCATCGGCACAAGGAAGAATGAGCCGTCTCCCACATCAATCAAGCGAAAAACTTCGCCCTCTTCAAGCCCGTATTTTTTACGAAAACTGGCAGGGAAGGTGATTGTTCCTTTACTGCGAATTTGAACTTTTGTCATGGAACGCTCCTGAAAATCAGGTTTTCTGATTTTCAGGAATTCTACCATATCGCAAAAAACTACGAAAACGCCTGCAACCCCGTCTGCGCCCTGCCAAGGATCAACGCGTGGATGTCATGTGTGCCTTCGTAAGTGTTGACCGCTTCCAAGTTCATCACGTGGCGGATGACGTGATATTCGTCTGAGATGCCATTGCCGCCGTGCATATCGCGGGCGTGACGGGCAATCTCCAACGCCTTGCCGCAGGAATTGCGCTTGATGAGCGAGATCATTTCAGGAGTGGATTTGTCCTCGTCCATGAGCCGCCCCACACGCAAAGCGCCCTGCAAACCCAGCGTGATCTCCGTCATCATGTTCGCCAGTTTCAACTGAATGATTTGATTCGCCGCCAGCGGACGCCCAAACTGTGGGCGATCCAACGTGTATTGCCTCGCGGCATGCCAGCAGAATTCCGCCGCACCCAACGCGCCCCACGCGATTCCATAGCGGGCCTTGTTCAAACAGCCGAACGGCCCCCTCAAGCCTTTCACATCGGGGAAGATGTTTTCATCTGGGACAAAGACCTCATCCATCACAATCTCGCCTGTGGCGCTTGCTCTCAAACTGAACTTCCCTTCAATCTTCGGCGCGGAGAGTCCTTTCATGCCTTTTTCCAAAATAAAGCCGCGGATTTCGCCGTCCAGTTTTGCCCACACCACGAACACATCGGCAATCGGCGAATTGGTGATCCACATCTTGTTGCCGTGGAGGATGTAACCGCCGTCCACTTTTTTGGCGCGGGTTTCCATGCTGGCGGGGTCACTGCCGTGATTCGGCTCGGTGAGACCAAAACAACCAATCCATTCTCCGCTGGCAAGTTTGGGAAGATATTTCCTGCGCTGCTCTTCCGTGCCATAGGTGTAAATGGGGTGCATCACCAGCGAACTTTGCACGCTCATCGCGGAGCGGTAGCCGCTGTCCACGCGCTCTACTTCGCGGGCGATGAGACCGTAGGCAACGTAGTTCAAGCCCGCGCCGCCGTATTCTTCGGGGATGGTGGAGCCGAGAAAACCCATTGCACCCATCTCGTTCATGATCTCGCGGTGGAATATCTCCTTGCGGTTCGCTTCGAGGACGCGCGGCATGAGTTTCTCCTGGCAGTATTTTCGCGCCGTATCGCGGATCATGCGTTCTTCGTCGGTGAGTTGGTCGTTGAGCAGGAAGGGATCGTCCCATTTGAAGGTTTGTTTGGACATGGTTGCCTCAGGGTGGTAATTAGAGATTAGAGATTGATGGATTGTATCAAATGACAGGGGGAGAAAATGATTCAGAAAACAGAATCAAGTATCGGTTAAGTGGGAAGCGAAAAAAAGAGGACGCGCCGCGAAGCACATCCTCTTAATCGCTAATTACTAACCGCTGACTGCTATCCTACGCTTTTCCGGTCAACCAGCCGCGCAGGTGCATGGCCTGGACAACGCGGTCAATGGCGACCATGTAGGCCGCGTCGCGCATGTAGACCTTTTCCTTTTCACTGCGCTCGAGCACGCCGTGGAAGGCGGAGGTCATCTTCTGGTCGAGGCGCTGGAGCACTTCTTCCTTGCTCCAGTAGAAGTTCATGTCGTTTTGAACCTGCTCGAAGTAGGAGGTGGTCACGCCGCCCGCGTTGCACAGGAAGTCGGGGATGTTGAAGATGTTGTTCTTCTTGAAGAATTCATCTGCTTCGGGTGTGCATGGGCCGTTCGCACCCTCGGCCACGAGCTTGATGCCCTTGGACATCTTGCCGACCGTATCGGCAGTGACTTGTCCTTCGAGTGCGGCGGGAATCAACACATTGGCTTCCTTGGAGATCCAGGCATCGCCGTCTTCGACGGTGTAACCGGAATCCTGGGCCTTCTTCTTGTCAATGGTGCCGTATTCGTCCACGATGGAGAGCAGGAAGTGCGGATCAATGCCGCCCTTTTTGCTGTAGGTGTAGGCTTTCTTGTCGTGGCGGTCCCAGCAGGAAACGCAGGCGACCTGCCCGCCGAGCATTTCAACGAACCCGACAGCCGCATACTGCGACACGTTGCCGAAGCCCTGAATGGCCGCAATGGATTTCTTGCCGTCAATGTTGAGGTGCTTCATCGCTTCGCGCACGGTGTAGATCACGCCGAAGCCTGTGGCTTCGGTGCGGCCAAGCGAGCCGCCGCCACCGAGGGGTTTACCCGTGAACACGCCGGGAGTATATTGACCGACGAGGCGGGAATATTCATCCATCATCCAGCCCATCATCTGGGGAGTGGTGCCAACGTCGGGAGCGGGCACATCGTTGCGCGGGCCGATGTTCTTCCACATGGCGCGCACCCAGCCGCGGCACATTTCTTCCTTTTCGTTCACGCTCAATGTGGACGGGTCAACGATGATGCCGCCCTTGCCGCCGCCGAGGGGAATATCCGCCACGGCGCATTTCCACGTCATCCATGTGGCGAGGGCGCGCACGGTATCCATGGTCTCGTTTGCCGCAAAGCGAATGCCGCCCTTGTTGGGTCCGCGCGCATCGTTGTGCTGTACGCGGAAACCCTGAAATACTTTAAGCGAGCCGTCGTCCAGGCGCACGGGGATGCGGAACGAATATTCGCGCATCGGCCAGCGCAAGACCTCGGCCACGCCGGGATCGAGTTTCAATTGCCTGGCAACTCCGTCGAATTGCTTCTGCGCCATTTCAAAGGCATTGATCTGTCCTGACATATGATGTTCTCCTTGAGAAGAATTTTGAGAAAATATAAGCGGGCACCCCGGACGGGGTACCCGCTCTACACACGAGTTATGTCAATCTGCTGGACCATAAAGTTAATCCATTAAATTACAATTACTCCTGAACTTTACACGAGAATCATAACCAAGTCAATATGACAAAAATCCGCATATTTGGGATTATTAATGATGATTTTTGACTGCTTTTGAAGGAAGTATTACTCAAATCTGGGAGGCCGTTTGCCAAGAAATGCCGCCACGCCCTCACGATGCTCCGCCGACTTGCCCGCTTCATCCTGCAGGATGCCTTCGTAGCGGAGAGACTCCTCCAGATTGGGCAGGATGGCGTGATTGAAAGCCTTCTTCCCCGCCGCAAACGCCTCACGCGGACCTGCGGCCAGCCGGCCTGCAATTTGCAGAGTCAGCGCATTGAAGTTAAATCCACCTACCTGATTGACCAATCCCCATTGATAAGCCAGTTGCGCCGAAATCGGCTTGTTGGAATAGAAATACTCCTGAGCGCGTCCCAGCCCGGTGTATTTTGGCAACAAAAGAGAAACGCCCGAATCCGGCGTGAGCGCGATTCCGCTGAAACCCACCACAAAATACGCACGCGAATGAGCGATGCGCAAATCACAGGCCAAAGCGATGCCAAACGCCGCGCCCGCACACGGCCCATTGACCGCGGCAATGACAGGCTTGCCCATGTTACGAATTTGCAGAATCAGCGGGTTGTAGGTTTTCTCCAAATGCTCGCGGTAGGAAATCTCGCCGCCCTTTTTCATCTCGGTGATGTCCTGCCCGGCGCTGAAAACCTTCCCCGCCCCGGTGATGACCACGCATCGCACAGCCGGGTCGTTCTCTGCCTGCGCGAGGGCGGTTGTCAATTCATTGGTCATTTCAAAGTTGAAGGCGTTGGCGGATTCGGGGCGATTCAGCGTCAGAATAACAGAACCAGATTTCGGGCTCGTACTGAGCGTAGTCGAAGTGGTGGAAAGAATCGTTGTCATTCGTCCTCGATTCAAAAAGCGACAGTCACCTTGCGCAAGGTGACTGTCGCTTTTTGGAAAATCAATTATTCCGGAAAATCATCCTGTTGATCGTCGTCGCCGGCATCCATTTCGTATTCCACGTTTTCGCCGTTGAGGTACACCCACAAGAGCAGGACATGCCCTTCGGGGGTTTCCACGTTGCGCGCGGCGAGGATGGGTGCGGTTTCTTCGAGTCCTGCTTCACTGCGATAATGCAGGTGAATGGAGTTTTTATTGTGCCAGGCGTTGTAACAACGCTGGACGAGCGCCGGCCCGTTGAACGTTCGCAGGCGTGTAAGCGCGGGAACCGAGATGGACGGGCTTTCGTTCAAGCCCATTGCCCAGCCGTCGTTGACGTGTTCAAAAATCGGCGGGGGACCTTCGATGATCGTAATTTTATCTTCCATGGTAATACCTGTCTTTCGGGAATATACCACAACTGCGGCGCGAAATTGTGTTGGAAAATTATTGGAATTTGTTTGCAAGGTCGCGTTGTATAATTCGGCCATGAGCAAACTCACTCCCAAAATCATCCTCGAAGGCACCCGCCTGACGTTCAAAACCGACATTGCCTTTGCGCTCAATGAACACCCGCGCCTCGTGGGGCCGCGCAAATACCGTTATCATTCGCCGCTCATCTCCGCCGAATGGTGCGCGTTCACGAATAACCCCTGGGGACGCGGGCTTATCAACTTCGAGGCGCAGGAGGAAGCGCTCGCGATGGAAACCTACGAAACGTGGGTGAAACTCTTCGAACTGCAAAAATATTATTCATGGATCGTGGATCGCTTTCATCTTTCCACGCGCATGGTTCAACTCAACACCCACCACAAGGATTACGATTTTCGCTGGCTCGAAGAGCGGCTTCTCCCGCTGAATTTCCGCCTTGTTCTGCTCACCCGTTCGCCCGAATCCTTCGAAGCCGCACGCGCTGAAAGGCTCAAGGTTTCGGGAAACCCGTCGCAATACGACGATTTGAATCTTTTCATCGAGGAACAAAAATTGATCCGCAACCTTGCGGGCGAATCAATTTTGCCGAAGATCGAAATTGATATTTCCGATAACAACATCCCCGCCGCTGTGGAAAAGATCGCGGATTGGATGGAGTCATCGGGCGGCTTGCATATGTCGTAACGCGAGATACAATCTCGCGCTACAAAGCCTGCACGATTTCCTTCACCAAACCGGGCCCGCGATAGATCAGCCCGGTGTAAACCTGAATCAACGCCGCCCCCAAATCGAGTCGGCGTTTTGCATCGTCTGGATTCATGATGCCGCCCGCGCTCACAATTGGAATTGCGCCATTCACCCTTTTTACTGTTTGATGAAGAACCGCTTCGCTCTTAACCTTGAGCGGACTCCCGCTTAACCCGCCTGATTCTCCCCGTAAATTTGACCTTAATCCCTCGCGTGCAAGAGTCGTGTTCGTGACGATGATTCCGTCCATCCTCGTTTGCAGAATGGCTTCGATGGCGTCGTTCAATTCCGCCTCTGTCATATCCGGCGAAAGTTTGACGAGGATGGGAATTCGCTTTTCATGTTCCTTTTGCGAAACAAGCCGCTGTTGATGGATGTGGGAAAGCAGATTCTCCAACGCGGCGCGTCCCTGCAACTCGCGGAGTCCCACTGTGTTGGGCGAACTGATGTTGATGGTCAGGTAATCGGCGTATTTGGAAAACACGTCCACGAGCGAGACGTAATCGTAGGCCGCGTCGTCGTTGGAAGTGTCTTTGTTTTTGCCAAGATTGATTCCCAAAATTGCGCCGCCCCTGTGAATGGAATTTATCAAAATTTTTTTGCCGCGAGGTTGAAACCCGTAAACACGCTCGAACCAACCCGGCCGCAGGGAGGGGTTCAACCTGAGTTGCATAAACTCCGATCCCCTGCTCGGAAAGCCCATGCGATTGATGACGGCTTCATCATCCAACAGGCGGAAAACTCTCGGGGACGGATTTCCAGGCTGGGGTTTGGGCGTGACCGTTCCAATTTCGATGTGACCAAATCCCAGCGCGGCAAGACCGCGAATCGCAACACCATCCTTGTCGTAACCGGCGGCGAGTCCCACCGGGTTTCTGAAAGTTAATCCAAATGCTGTAACAGGCTTTGAGGGGGATTTGAATGTTTGCTCGATTATCCAGCGCAAGGGCGCAAGATTCCCCGCAATGCGTAATGCGTGAAGCGTGAGAGCGTGGGCGCGCTCAGGTTCGAGGCGAAAGAGAAGCGGGCGGATGGAGCTATACATTGGCGGGTTTATTTTCCACGTTTTCCCTGTTTCAACATCTCAATCGTTTTCAAAATGCGCGTCTCGCGCGTTTCTTCTTTTTTCGCTTCCTCGATCCACTTCACATATTCCCTTTTGTGAGTGTAGGACAATTTTTCAAAGAAGGCTTTGGCTTCCCTGTCTTTTTTCAATTCCTTCGACAAATCCTTTGGAACTTCGATCACGCGCGGTTCGACATCCAACTCAACAGTGACCTTGACCTCGTCACCGAATGTCTTCCCGATCTGCTCGCGGATGGATTTGAGGATCAACAGCATGTGACATTCACTTCCCATCCGCACCAGCAGGCCGCGATAGGGAACTCCTTCGATCATCGCCTTGACCTTGGGCCGCTTCGAGCCAAAAGCCTTTTCCACGTCGAAGGGGATTTCCACGAATGCACCGCCTCCACTTGCGTCTTGGATCGGGGCTGTAAAGGTGTGTTTTTTGGGCATAGGCTGATCTACTTTCCTTATTTTTGACAAATTGAGTAAACTATACTATACTTAATTTATGATAATTGCGAGAAGTATATCAGATTTTATTCAAAGGGAACTGCAATCAGAGCCGAAAATAGTCCTTTTATATGGACCGCGCCAGGCTGGGAAAACAACGCTAATTCAGGATTTATTGGAAAAAACCGATC
>JBBIUO010000089.1:7461-12417 GCA_037440205.1 Chloroflexota bacterium | reverse complement strand
AGTTGCCTATGACCTCTCGCAGGTCTTTTTCATTACCACGGCAAATACATGGGAGACCATCCCCGGCCCATTGCGCGACCGCATGGAAATGATCTTCCTTTCGAGTTACACCGAAAACGAAAAAATGGCGATTGCGCGCGGCTACCTCATTCCGCGCCAGATCCGCGAGAACAGCCTGCGCCCAAGAGAAATCTCATTCACCGACGACGCCCTGAAAATGATCGTCCGCCAATACACGCGCGAAGCCGGCGTCCGCAATCTGGAGCGCAAGATCGGAGCCGTGTGCCGCAAAGTCGGCACAAAGATCGCCGAGCGCAAGGGAAGGAAATTTGTCATCACCCCCGAACTTGTGGAGGAATTCCTCGACCACCCCATTTTCCTGGGCCCGGAGGAACTCAACAAACGCACCTCCATCCCCGGCGTGGTGCCCGGCCTTGCATGGACTTCCTTCGGCGGTGAGATTCTATTCATCGAAACGACCGCCATGCCCGGCGGGCGCGGCTTTCAAGTAACAGGCTCCATCGGCAACGTGATGCAGGAATCGGCGCGCGCGGCCCTGTCGTACGTTCGTTCGCGTTCGGCGCCTCTGCAACTCTCGGATGAGTTTTTCAACAAACACGATTTGCACATGCACATCCCCGCCGGCGCACAACCGAAGGACGGCCCCTCCGCCGGTGTGGCGATGGCAACCTCCCTCGTGTCGTTGATCTCCGGTCGCAAGGTCAGGCCGCAGGTCGGAATGACCGGGGAGATCACATTGCGAGGTCAGGTTCTGCCCATTGGCGGCGTCAAGGAAAAAGTATTGGCCGCGCATCGCAACGGCCTCACCACCGTGATCCTGCCGAAGCGCAATGAACCGGATGTGGAAGACGTTCCCGATGAGATCAGGGAATCCATGAAATTTATTTTTGCCGAATCTGTCGAAGATGTGCTCAACGCCGCGTTGGAAAAAGCGCCGCCGGAGAAAAAGCAAACCAGCAAGCCGATCAGGAAAAAATCCAAACCAACGAAAGCAAGGAAAAATGGCAAAAATAAAAGTACTGCTCGCCGAAGATGATTTGACCATGGTCTCGTTGTTGAAGACCCTGCTCAAAATGGAGGGGTTTGACGTTGTGGCATTGCAACCGGATGCCAACGTTCCATCGGCAGTTGTGAGTGAAAGACCGGATGTCGTTCTGTTGGATGTGCATTTGTCGGGTCAAAGCGGCCTCGAAATCTTATCCAACATTCGGAAATTGGAGGAGACAACCGCCACGCGCGTGGTCATGTCCTCCGGGTCAGATGTGCGCGACGAATGCCTGCGCCGCGGCGCAAACGGCTTTTTGATGAAGCCCTACATGCCCGACGATCTCATCATGATCTTGAAACAGGTGATCCGCGCGGCATAGCCCTGCAAGAAATTCCATGACAATTCGATTTGGAATATTGACTCTCTCCGACCGCACCGCTCGCGGCGAACGGGAGGATTCCTCCGGCCCGGCGCTTGCGGATCTTGTTCGCGCCGAGGGCTGGTCGGTCGTCGAGCAGATGATTCTCCCCGACGAAGAATCCGCCATCCGCGCCGCGTTGATCTCCTGGGCCGACAGCAAACGCTTCGACATAATTCTCACCACCGGCGGCACCGGCTTTGCCCCACGCGATGTCACCCCGGAAGCCACCCGCGCCGTGATCCAACGCGAAGCGCCCGGTCTAGCCGAAGCCATGCGCGCTGAAAGCCTGAGAAAGACAGCACACGCCATGCTCTCCCGCGCCGTCGCCGGCATCCGTGGAAACACCCTCATCATCAATCTCCCTGGCAGTCCCAAAGGGGCAGTGGAAAATTTGCAAACGGTTTTACCGGTTCTTCCTCACGCCGTTCAACTGCTTCAAAATGATCCCGGTTCTGAAGCCTCCCATTAATTTGTAGCAGCGACTTCAGTCGCTTTTACATGCAATCACGACTGTTGAACTTTTCCAAATTATTCTGACAATACCGTACCGCAAGCTTCAGCTTGCAACTACGCTCAGGACGAACTTCGCACTGAGCCGCGGGTTGACGGTTCGTCTTTCGCTCACCGTGTCGAAACCAGTCGAAGCGCAGGCGCGTAACATCAGTTGTTAATCTGCAACAGTCGCTTTTACATGCAATCACGACTGGAGTCGTGACTACATCAACTCATCAACTGCCAGCCTAGTCACGATTTGCAACTCATTGGTATAATCTGCCCGCCATAAACCAAAATCAACCAATCAAGGAAAGCGCAAGCATGATAGATGTAAATGAACTTCGCAAGGGCGTCACATTCGAACTGGACGGCAACCTCTTAAAGGTGCTGGATTACAGCCACAACAAAACCGGCCGTGGCAACGCCAATATCAGAATTAAAGCCCGCAACCTGTTGACCGGTGCCAATATCGAGCGCACCTTCAACTCCGGCCAGTCGGTGCAGGATGTATCCCTCGACTTCGCCAACGTCTCCTACCTGTATAACGACGGCGACCTGTATTACTTCATGGACAATACCACCTTTGAACAGCCCGGCATCAAAAAAGAAGCCCTCGGCGACAGCGCCCGATTTCTCACAGAAGGCATGGAAGTAAAACTCACCTTCTACAAAGGGGAAGCCATTGACGTGGAACTGCCCACCTCCGTTGATCTGAAAGTGGTCGAAGCCGAAATGTCCATCCGCGGCGATACCGCCACCGGCGTCACCAAAAAAGTCATCACCGAAACCGGCGTGCAGGTGCAATGCCCCAACTTCGTCGTTGTGGGCGATGTGATCCGTGTGGACACACGCACGGGTGAATACATCACACGTGTGTAAGGCCGCTCCTGGTCAACCAGTCTGAAAACCGAACGAAAGCACAGGAGCGCGGAACAGCCACAAACTGAAACCTGCGCTCCGATTTTTATTCACCTCCCCGAGACCATGAAAACCCCCGCCGGGCGCGAATGCCCTCACTTTTACGGCAACTACTTCCGCGGCAGAAATACCGAAGAATGCCGCCTGCTCCAACTTCACGGCCAAAACTGGACACGCGACCTGTGCAAAACCTGCCCCGTGCCGGAGATCGCCCGCGCAAACTCCTGCCAGCACATGCAATTGAAAGTCACAGTCGAACGCCCCATCACCGCCATCTTTCAGCGGCGGGTGATGGTGAGCGCATTTTGCACAAAGGCAAATCGAAACGTTCCCGAGCCGCAAATCGGCTGCGGCCAATGCCACGAACTGCCATTCAAATTTGAGATCAAAGAATAACCCCGTTCTTTGCGGGGGAGTTTCAAAAAATGACGTTGACACTCCTGCTCGACCTCGATGACACCCTGTTGAACACAAACCTGGAAGCCTTCGTTCCCGCGTATTTTCAGGCGCTGGCAAAGGAACTTGCCCCGCAGATCGCGCCCGAGATCATGATCCGTGCGCTGATCTCCGGCACGCGTGCCATGAATGAAAGCAATGATTTTTCGCGCACCCTCGAGCAGGTGTTCGATGCGGAATTTTATCCGCTCGTAAAACTTCCCCGCAATACGCTCGACCCCGCCATCGAAAATTTTTATGATAATGTTTTTCCGACGCTGGCCGAATTGACCTCGCAAAAGCCCGAGGCAAAACCGTTCATGGATTGGGCATTCGCGCAGGGGTTTCGCATTGCCATCGCCACCGATCCGCTTTTGCCGCGTAAGGCCACGTATCATCGCCTGCGATGGGCCGGCTTTGAACCCGAACAATTTGAAATTGTTTCAACTTTCGATCATTTTCATTTTTCGAAAACCCATCCCGCCTATTACGCCGAAATCCTCGGGCGCATGGGCTGGCCCGATGGCCCCGTCCTCATGGTGGGAAACGATATGGAACGCGACATTCGACCGGCAGAAATGCTCGGGCTGGCAACCTATCACATTGATGACGGCCCCGCTTCCCCGTCTGGACCTGAAGCGGGGGCGCACGGAAATTTATCTGATCTGCGCCGCTGGCTTGAATCCACCGACCTCGCCGCCCTGACCCCGTCGTTCAAATCAATCAAATCCACGCTGGGAATTTTATCCGCCACTCCGGCCGCATTGAACGGCCTGTTGCGCGGGCTGGATGCATCCTCCTGGTCTCACGAACCTTCCAAAGATGACTGGGCGGTCATCGAGATCATTTGCCACATGCGCGATACCGAGCGCGAAATCCATCAAATGCAGATCAGGTTGTTTGCGGAACAGAACGAGCCTTTCATCCCCCGGCCGGATACCGGCGTATGGGCAAGTTACAGGGATTACCTGCACGAAGACGGCCCCTCCGCGTTGAAGGAATTTAATGATGCGCGCCGTGAGACACTGCGACTGCTTTCATCGGTCAAGGCCGAAGAATGGGAGCGCAAGGCGCGTCACGCTATTTTTGGGCCGACGAATTTTCTCGAGGTCATCGGCTTCATGGCAGACCATGACCGAATGCACCTTCAACAGACATGGGGCACGCTGAAGAAACTTTAATTTTTTCCGCGTGTCTTCCATTCGGATACAGTGTTATATGAAAGCGAGGGCTGGTGTGGAACTTGCCCTCGTTTCAGTTTAATCAAGGATTAATGCTTTTATTCAAGGAGAGCATGGATGAGAAAACGTGTTGTAATAACAGGGCTGGGCTGTGTAAGCCCGGTGGGAAATAACGTCAAGGATACCTGGCAGGCTTTGCTGGATGGTAAATCAGGTGCCGCTCCGATAACGATTTTCGATGCGAGCGCCCACAAAACAAAATTTGCCGCGGAGGTGAAAGGGTTCGATCCCTCCGCCATGTTCGGCGCGCGCGATGCCCGCAAAATGGATCGTTTCGCGCAGTTCGCCACCGCCGCAACGCTGGAGGCGGTGGAACATGCCGGTCTCAAGGTTGATGAATCGAACCGTGACCGCATTGGCATTTTAATTGGTACCGGCATTGGCGGCATCGGCACCCTGCTCGAACAATATGATGTCATGCGCGAACGCGGCCCCGA
>JBBIUO010000089.1:0-7440 GCA_037440205.1 Chloroflexota bacterium | reverse complement strand
TCCTGATTCCCATGATGATTTCCGACAGCGCGGCGGGCAATCTCGCCATCCGTCTCGGCGTGCGCGGACCGAATATGTCGCTTGCCACGGCGTGCGCATCCGGCACCAATTCGCTCGGCGAGGCCGTGGAAATGATCCGGCGGGGCGTTGCAGATGCGATGATTGCCGGCGCTTCCGAGGCCGCGATCAATTCCATTGCCATGGCCGGCATGAACTCGATGACTGCTCTCTCCACCCGCAATGACGACCCGCAGAAGGCTTCACGTCCGTTCGATAAAAATCGGGACGGCTTCATGATGGGGGAGGGAGCGGGGACTCTCGTTCTGGAGTCGCTTGAACATGCACAGGCGCGCGGCGCGGCCATTTTGTGTGAATTCTCCGGTTACGGCACCACCGACGACGCGCATCATATTTCCGCTCCCGCCGAGGACGGCGCAGGCGCGGTCGGTTCCATGAGCTTGGCATTGAAGGATGCCGGCCTCGAGCCCGGGGATATTGGGTACATCAACGCTCATGGCACTTCCACTTATTTGAACGACAAATCTGAGACAAGCGCAATCAAAACGGTGTTCGGGGAACTGGCGTATCAAACCCCTGTTTCCTCCACCAAATCCATGACCGGTCACCTGCTGGGCGCTTCCGGTGCGGTGGAGGCGATCTTCAGCGCGCTGACGATCATCAATGGCGTGCTGCCTCCCACGATCAATTATGAAACGCCCGATCCCGTCTGTGACCTTGATTATGTCCCCAACCAGCCGCGCAAAGCGGCTCCACGGCACGTCATGTCCAACTCATTCGGTTTTGGCGGACATAATGCCACATTGATACTAAGCCGCTTCAACGAATAAAGGAGAAAGAATGCCATTCGCGCATATTACGGGCTGGGGCATGCAAGTCCCGGAACCGGTGCTTACCAACGACGACCTCTCCAAGATGGTGGATACCAACGATGAATGGATCCGCGAGCGTACGGGCATACGCGAGCGGAGGATTGCCCGCGAGCATGAATTTCCCTCCACTCTGGGCGTGGAAGCGTCCTTGAAGGCCTTGCAGGTCGCAAACCTTGCCCCCACAGAATTGGATCTGATCATCTGCACTTCATCCTCGCCGGAATATATTTTCCCGTCAACAGCCTGTCTCATTCAGGATCAGATCGGCGCTGCCAGGGCGGGCGCTTTCGACTTGCAGGCCGCCTGCACCGGTTTTATTTTTGCAGTCAACATGGCGGCGCAGGCCATCCGTAGCGGTTCCATCAAGAGCGCTTTGGTTGTCGGCACGGAGGTGCTTTCGCGCTTCGTCAATTGGAAGGATCGCAGCACCTGCATCCTTTTTGGCGACGGCGCCGGCGCATTCATTTTGCAGGCCAGTGACACGCCCGGCGGCGTGATGTCTGCGGTGATGCACTCCGACGGCTCCGGTGCGGATACTCTCTCTTTGCCCGGCGGAGGGTCGCATTTCCCCGCAACCGAGTTGACCATTCACGAGGGAAAGCATTTCATCCACATGGACGGCAAGGAAGTCTTCCGCTTTGCGACACGGGTAATGGGGCGCGCCGTGGTGGAGGCCCTGGAGCAGGTGAAGATGACCACCGACGACATCCATTGCATCATTCCCCATCAGGCCAATTATCGCATCATCGAGACGGCGGCGAAATATCTGAAAATGCCGCTGGATAAATTTGTGATCAACGTAGATCGCTACGGCAACACGTCCACAGCCTCCATCCCCATTGCCACTGTGGAAGCCATCCAAAAGGGACGATTCGGGGCGGGCGACAAACTGGTGTTCGTCGGTTTTGGCGGCGGGTTGACGTGGGGCGCGATGGTTGTCGAGTGGACGGGGCCGATCCCTGCAAAGAAGCATATCCACACCGAGCAATACCGTTACTTTGCCCGCCTGCGTTCGTTTGTGCGCCGCGCGATTCGTTTCATCGAAGGCTTCTTCTCCCGCAGATCGCTCTAATAAGTTTTTCATTCAACTGTGGTACGATACAGTTGAAATTCACAAAAGGAGTGTATCATGTTAGGACTACCACGCGGTGCAGAGTGGATCATCATCCTCGTCATCATCGTTATCCTGTTTGGGCCGGGCCGCATCGGCAAGGTCGCAGGAGAACTTGGACGCAGTATCAAGGCCTTCCGTGAAGGATTAAGCTCGGACAACACGAAAACCGAGGAACCCGATAAGAAGGAAGAAACCAAATAGTTCACAAAAAGAAAGGCTCTCTTTACAGGGAGCCTTTTGTTTTACCCAGTTGCAGGCGGTTGGGCCAGCTCGAAATGGCAAGCAGAAAAAGCCAGAGAACTGCAACTGCATACAACTTCGCGGAAATCAACAAAGTTCTCCAGCCTTCCCGAAAGAGTGGGTTGTTGAAATCGAAATTGAGGGCAAGAAGATAAGCAATCCCCATCAATATTGGAAGCGCGAAATACATTTTGCCATCGAGCGCCTCGCGGAAGGCGACGTAGATCGCGGGCAGGATCAGCACGAGATGATGATCCCATGAGATCGGCGCGACCATGAATATGACCGTCAGCCAGATGCCGAATTGCAAATCCAGATTGTTTTCAACAGATTGTGGCCGCCATGTGACAGCCAGCGAAATCAACCCGACGAGTCCGCAGAGCAGATATGGCGAAATCTGCGCGAGCCAGACGGGAGGCGAGATCAACGGGTCGAATCTCACGTTCAACCCGAACATCGTGCGCATGAGCAAGGCATTGATGCTTTGATTGGCTGGTTTGCCCGCGGCTACTCCGGGAAGGTCTTGCAAATAACCCTTTGATGCAACATTTTCGATCCAATCCAACCAGATGCCGTGCGGCAAAAAAGGAGTCGAGACCAGGGAAACGATCACCAGAATTGCAATCGTGAACAGAATCGTCTTATATTCCCTGCGGACAAAAAGAATGATGAAAAACAAAATGGGATAGAGCTTTAGCACGATGCTAAACGCCAGCGGCAGGGCGATCCAAAACGGATGCCATTTGTCTTTGACGCCCAGCCATGTGAGGCAGGTCAATAGCAAGATCAACAAATTGACCTGCCCCGTGTAAAGGGTCAGGATGAGAGGAAAGAAATTGTAAAGATAAAAAGTCCCCGCAATCGGGAGAAGATTGTGCGGACGTAATTTGAGAATTCCGAAAAAGAACAATGGGATGAATGCAAACGCCATCAAATGATTCAATCCCAGCATGAGGCGTTTTGCAGATTCATATTCAAGCCGCGCGAAAAGCCCGAAGAACGGCAGGCTTGGCGGCGGATACAAAAACGGGTATAAAATCTCCCCGCCCGATTTGCTTCCATATTGTTTCTCGGCGATGTTCCAATTCGCGGTTGCGTATGGCGATTTGTTCAATTCAAAAGTCAATTTTGCCGCGTAATAATAGGACGGGAAATCAATTGCATTCTCACGCGCCTCGCCAAAATAATATCGAACCGTGAAGCGATAAACAAGAAGCGCCGTCAATGCGATAAAGAAGAGGCTTCCAATTTTTTTGTTCATGCGTTGAGTTGTGCGATCAGCATTTCCACATCGGTGGCGGGTTGCTTGCACACGAAACCTTCGCAAACGTACGCGGTCGCACTTCCGTCCACAAGCGCGCGATGTTCGAGCAGGGCTGGCGCATCTTTTGATGGGGGATGGGGGGAAGCGGCCACCACCACGCCCGGTCTGTATTCTGCTCGAATGGCTTGGAGCATACGCTCGAAGTTTTCCTCTCCCGCTTCGCCCAACACTGCAATCTGCTTCATGTTTCCCCGGGCATTTTCCGCCGCTGACAGCCACAGTGCGTATCCGAGTGGTTGCCGCAGGGCATGATCGCCAATCAGCGCCAATGACTGCTCTGCGAGATCGCGGTATTTTCCATCGTCGGTGAAAGCGGCCATTTTTAGCAACGCTTCACAAGCGAGCGCATTGCCGGAAGGTGTGGCATTGTCGAAAAGGTCCTTCGGGCGGAGCAGTAACGTCTCGCCGTCTTTGGGCGTATCGAAGAAACCGCCGTTTGGATCGCTGAATTTTTCGATCATCTCGTCTGTCAATTCGCGGGCAGACTTGAACCATTTGTCGTTGAAGTCGGTTTGGTAAAGTTCGAGCAGGCCCAAGATGAATGCGGCGTAATCTTCGAGGAAAACTTCGTCCGTTGTTTGGCCATTCCGCCAGGAGCGATGCAACTTCCCATCATGCTTCAACGAGGACAATAGAAATTCGGCATTACGCGCAGCCAGATCAAGGTGGTTGCTGGAATGCGGAGATATTCCTGCGAGGACTCGCGCCGCTTCGGCAACCGCCGCCAGCATGAGGCCATTCCATGCGGTGAGGATTTTATCGTCGGTGGCGGGGCGAACCCGCGAGGCGCGGACCGATAAAAGCCGGGAGTGAGATTCTGCCAATTTGACGGGAACAGTTTCAAGGTCAAGGTTGAAGCGGGCGGCGAGGGTGGAATCATCCAGAGCGCGCTGTAAAACCGTTTTGCCCTCCCAGTTCCCTCTGGCCGTGATTCCGTAAGCCGCTTCGAAAAATTCCGAATCATCCCTGAGGATGGAACGAATTTTGTCGAGCGTCCAAACGTAGAACCGGCCTTCTTCTCCTTCCGAATCCGCATCGAGGGAGGAATAAAAACCACCTTCAGGATGCGTCATCTCGCGCTCGATGAAATCGAGTGTTTCGAGGACGACGCGTTTGAAGAACGGTTCCTTTGTGATCTGCCAGGCGTGGAGATAAACAAGCGCGAGCTGGGCATTATCATACAGCATTTTTTCGTAATAGTGTACCCAATCGTACAAACGGAGTTGTGTTTTCAGCACGATTATCAGTCGGTAGTTATGGTCTGATGGCTCACTAAGGATTTGAGTTGCCCGCCAGTTGGGACTCCATCTCAGTTGGCGAATTGACTGGCTGTAAACAAACAAATCCTTGACACACGTATGCTGTTGGAAGATCATTCAATAAAGGTCTATCCTTTAGCAAGGCTGGCGCATCCGGCTCCGGCGGGTAATTGGAAATTGCGGTTACCTGTCGGGGCCGGAACGTTTTCCAGAGAGTATTCAACAATTCTTTGGTTTCGGGGCGTTGTGAGTCGCCGATAATTGCCACTTCACGAGTCGGACCGACTGCAAAGTCAGCCGCGCACAACCACTGTGCAAAGGCAGTCGGATAGCGTAGCATCGCTCCATATACTGAGGAAAGCATTTCCTCGGTAAGGTCTTGCCATTCTATCCGATCTCCATACGCTGTCAACTCAAGCAGGGCAGTAGCGGCAAGCGAATTCCCGGACGGAGTCGCATTATCTTGAATATCTTTCGGTCGTACAAGGAGTATCTCATGATCGTCGCGGGTATCGAAGAAACCACCGTTGGAATCAACGAAGTGTTCCATCATTTCATCGGCGAGTTTCAAAGCCCATAGATACCATTCTTTATTCGGATCGGATTGATATAAAGCCAAAAGCGCCAAGATCAGACCGGCATAGTCTTCCAGGTAGGCATTGTGCTTTGCTTGTCCCTCCCGCCAGGATCGGTGCAGCCGATTATTTACGTAAAGATTATCCAACAAGAAATGTGCATTACGAATGGCAACTTGAAGATAATCCTGCCTATTTAGATACCGTCCAGCCTCTGCGAAGGCTTTGAGCATCAGTGAATTCCACATCACCAGCACTTTGTCATCTGTGGCTGGGCGGATACGTGAACTTCTTGCTTCTAAAAGTTTTGCGTGACATTTGGACAATTTCTGCCAAAGTTCTTCTTGCTCCATTTTGAAGCGGGCTGCGAGTGTGGAATCATCCAGAGCACGTTGCAGGATGGTTTTACCCTCCCAGTTCCCTGATGGGTTAATGCCATACGCAGTTTTGAAAAAGTCGAAGTCCGAACCGAGTGCCCTCTCGAGTTCGTCTTGAGTCCAGACATAGAATTTTCCTTCTTCTCCATCTGAGTCGGCATCCAAGCTGCTGAAAAATCCACCTTCTGAATGGGTTAATTCGCGCAGGACAAAATCCAGCGTCTCCTCGCAAATCCTGCGATAGTCGGTGTTGCCAGTGACCAAATACCCATGTAAATATGCCAAGGCCAATTGGGCATTATCATATGTCATTTTTTCAAAATGTGGCGTTCTCCAAAAATTATCGACGCTATAACGGGAAAATCCGCCGCTGACAACATCATACATCCCACCACGTGACATTGCACTTAAGGTATGGGTGACAGTCTTGATTATTTGTTCGCGTTGAGTTGTATCGATGGTAGCTCGACGTAAAAGAAATTCGATGGTCATGGGTTGTGGAAACTTCGGTGCCGAGCCCCAACCTCCATACCCCCAATCGTAGGAATCAAGCAGGTTCTTTATCGCTATCTCAAGAACTTCTGTGGTAATTTCATTCTTATTCTCTGGCTTGGGAATAGGTTGATGAATATGTTCCAGCACCTGATTTCCAACTCGATCCGCTTCCTGAACGTCTTCACGCCATACCTTGGCAATACTCGAAAGTACTTCTTTGAAGGATGGCATGTTGTAGCGTCGAACAGGTGGAAAATATGTGCCTGCGTAAAACGGACGCAGATCTGGTGTTAGGAAGACAGACATGGGCCAGCCGCCGGAGCCGGTCATTGTAGTGGTGGCCTGCATGTAAATACTATCGAGGTCAGGTCTCTCTTCGCGATCCACTTTAATATTGACGAAATTCTCATTCATCAAGGCGGCAGTTTCCGGGTCCTCGAAGGATTCATGCGCCATGACGTGACACCAATGACAGGCCGCATATCCGATGCTGAGGAAGATGGGTTTATTTTCTGCTCTAGCTTTTGCTAGCGCTTCTTCCCCCCACGGAAACCAATCAACCGGATTATTTGCATGTTGAAGCAGGTAAGGGGAGTTTTCATGGATGAGATGATTTGGCATGGGAATCCTATAAAATAGAATTAATCCTTCACGAAAAGGTGTATAGTTGGCGTTCTCTAACGCCAGATTTACATTTGAAACCGAAGGACGTGCGGGGTTTTTCGTGATCTATTCAGAACGGGAAGCGACTACAAACAGGCTGCCCGCGAAAACCGCGACAGTGGGATTATAGTCCAACAATACACGGCATAAATCTGCAATCCAGTTCCAGCGCGGATCGGCAGGGACGTTGGGCATGACCGCCAGTCGAGATGCCTATTCTCATGGTTGGTAGATTCTTGTTTCTGGACGAAACGCTGCCCACGAAAACCAGAAGTGGTTGATGGAGACCACAGGCGCGAGTTGTTTCCCTTTCAGTTCTCCTGCAATGGCAAGACCGAAGATATTCCATTCACTGCCTGTCTGTTCATCGAAAATTTTCCCATCGGCGAACTTGAATGTGAGCGGTTTCCCATCCAGCAGGCGGGAGTATGCCGCCGCCGAGCCGACTTCGCGCCCTTCGGGGATGTTGCTCGTATCCAGCGCGGAGGCGGTTCCTTCCGTCC
>JBBIUO010000088.1:0-12479 GCA_037440205.1 Chloroflexota bacterium | reverse complement strand
ATTCCATGCAGGAAGTTTACCATCTCCCTGCACACTCCTTATACATGAGCCAAACTGCCCAACCGATTGATGAGGGTGCCGAGCCACAAATACCAGTAGGCGGGTGGCAGGCCTTCGGTCATGGATGCGAAACGCGAGCGAATGGTTTCCATACTCTTTTGCCTTTTGTTTCAATTACAGAATATATGTTCTAAAAATGTTTGTCGAGTGTACTCCAACCGCATAAGCGAGTCAAGTTTTTTGGGAAGAGATCGGGATATGTGCTCGGAGAAATTTGGCGGGCGTGGTGGTGATATAATTTCCAAAAGGAACAGCAATGACCACTGTAACCGTTCATAACAAGTTTACCGAAGTCCTCGCCTCTTTTGGAGACTTGCAGGAATCTGTAAACGTGGCTGTGCAACGATATACAATTGAGCAGGTTGCCAATAAAATCACCGAGCTCCGTCGCAAGGATGAAGAGTTTCAAAAAAAATATGGGATGGATTATTCTGCCTTTGCCAGGCGCACAGGCGAGGATGTGGGATTCGTAAAAAACCTGGAGGCCGGTATCAGTAAAACATGGGAGATGGACCTGGCCGACTGGGAATTTTGCCACAAGGGGGTTGAAGATTGGACAAAAAAACTTCAAGACATTTTGCTGAAATAATCGAACTTGCCCAATCTGTTTTTGAGAACGTCGTTTACGAAATTGACGTAACTCCGAATCGGTCCATTTTACGGATCAGCGCCGAATATGGAAAATACCAGATTCTAGTCACAGAATTGTTTAGCGACGGGATTCGGAAATATCGCTATTATGTAATGAGCGGAGACTGGGTCGAGGCGGGGTTTGATAATGCCCCTGATCCGCGTGCCATTCGCCTCAAATACGGAAAAGTCGGGCGCGAGCATGAAGGCGAACACATCCCTCATTTGCATTTGGAGGACAAGGCGCGTTTAGCCCTGACGGAAGAAATGACTTTCGCTGAATTTGTCGGTTGGTTAAAGAGTAATTTGTAGTTGAATCTACGGATCAAACTGAGACTTCCCCCTAACTGCAAACCCTCTGCAAGCCCTCCCTTTGCACCCAATTCCACAATGGCGGTAAAATCAAGTGGAAATCAACATGTCGAACCCTCTGATCGAACTCAACAACGTATCGAAAACCTACTCCACCGCCGCGGGGGATTTTGTCGCGCTAAAAGACATCAACCTCACGGTGGGGGTCGGCGAATTCCTCGGCATCGTCGGCAAATCGGGCGCGGGAAAATCCACCCTGCTGAACATGATCAACGGCGTGGATCAACTCACCGGCGGCGAAGTGATCGTCCATTCCAACGGCGGCAGAACCTCCATCCATGAACTGAGCGAAAATGCGCTCGCCTTCTGGCGCGGAAAAAACATGGGCGTCGTTTATCAATCCTTTCAACTTTTGCCCATGCTCACGCTCATCGAAAACATCACCCTCCCCATGGACCTCTCCGATAGTTTTCATCCGCGTAAATCAAAAGAACGCGCCATGGAATTGCTTCGCCTTGTCGAACTCGAAGAGCACGCCGAAAAACTTCCCGCCTTCGTCTCCGGCGGCCAGCAGCAACGCGTTGCCATCGCACGCGCCCTCGCCAACGACCCTCCCATCCTCGTCGCCGACGAACCCACAGGCAGTCTCGATTCCATCACCGCCGATCACATCTTCGAAGTCTTCGAGCATCTCGTCACCGAGCAGAACAAAACCATCATCATGGTCACGCACGACATGGGGCTGGCGAGTCGTTTCTCGCGCAGTTTGACGATTGTGGATGGCGAATTGATGGATGCGGATATGGAACCGCAGTTGGATAAAACCGTTGCGAGGCGCAGATGATGAAAACCCCGCTTCGCACCCAGCCGAAAACTGGTCCTGTCCAAATAACGGATTTTGCGCCCGATTCAATGATCGAACTACGCGGCATCGTCAAGCGATTCCACAACGCGGCGGGAGAATTCACCGTCCTCAAAGGCGTGGACCTGACCATCAATCGCGGCGAATTCGTCTCCATCGTGGGCAAATCGGGGAGCGGCAAATCCACCCTGCTGAACATGATCACCGGCATCGATCATCCCTCAGATGGGCAGGTCGTTGTCAACGGCACCGACATTTACACCGGCGTCAGTGAAAGCCAGCGCTCGAAATGGCGCGGAAAAAATTTGGGGATCGTCTTCCAGTTCTTTCAACTGCTTCCGATGTTGACCCTGCTCGAAAACGTCATGCTCCCGATGGATTACGTGGATTTGTACGATTTCGACGAACGTCCCAGCCGCGCGATGGAATTGCTCAAACTCGTGGGCCTGGAAAAATTTGCAAACAAACTGCCCATTCTCGTTTCCACCGGGCAGCAGCAACTCGCCGCCATCGCCCGCGCCATGGCCTGCGACCCTCCCTTGCTCGTGGCAGACGAGCCCACAGGCAATCTCGATTCACGCTCGGCAGATACCATCATCCAGTTGTTCGAGCTGTTCGTTTCGCAGGGGAAGACCATCGTGATGGTCACGCACGATCCCTCCCTGACTTCGCGCACGAATCGCAACATCGTCATTTCGGATGGCGAGTTGATCAACGAAACGATCTCGCGGGCGCTTCCGCAGTTGCGGCATCGTCACATGCTGGAGTTCACCCGCATCGCCGAAGAACGCTCGTACCAGCCGCACGAAATGATTCTCCATCGCGGGCAATCGGTGGATTCGTTTTACATGATCGGCAAAGGGGAGGTCGAAATGATTTTGCAGAATCAGCCGTCGGTGGGGTTGAAGCGGGGCGATTTCTTCGGCGAGATCGAACTGCTTCGCGGCGTCGCTTCCATGGCCGATGTCAAAGCCGGGAGCAAGCCCGTCGAATTGACGATTGTGCCACGCTCGGATTTTTTGCGGGTGATCCAGGAATCGCCGATCACTGCCGAGGCGCTGGAAAAAGCCGCACAGCGAAAAATGGAAGGCCACCGCGCCGAAGATTGAGATGCAAATCCAAGACCCGCGCAAGACTCCGCAGATCCTTTATATCGAAGACAGCGACGAGACCCGCTCGCTTGTGCGGCGTTTGCTTTCGAGAACGTATGTGGTGCTGGAGGCCTCCGACCCGCTGGATGGAATTCAACTGGCGGAGGAAACCCAGCCCAGCCTGATCCTGCTCGATGACAGCCTTCCGCACATGTCGGGTCTCGAGGCGGCCACGCGCCTGCGCAAGATGCTGCCGTTCACTCCGATTGTGATTGTGTCGGGCGATTTGTCCACTGGCACGCGCGAACGCGCCCTTGCCGCCGGTGCGGTTGGATTTATCACCAAGCCCATTGACGCGGATTTTGCGGAGCAGGTGAATGCCTACTTCAACGGCAAGGTGGAAAAACTCGAACACGCCGAGGAACATTTGCAGGCCTATCAGCAGGAGTTGGTGGAGCGGCTCGAAGGCAACATCCGCCAGTTGACCAACACGGTGGAGAAGAACAAGCATTTGCTCCAACAAAATGAGCGCATGTTTGCCATGCTCGAGCGGCGGCATAAATTGCTTGAAACCGCCGCGCGGGTTGGGCAGATGGTCACTTCGATCTTGGATCTGGACGACCTGTTGAAGTACACGGTCAATATCATTTGCAGTGAATTCAGTTTTTATTACTCCGGTATTTTTCTGGTTTCGGAGGATGGTCAGTGGGCGGTGTTGCGTGCAGGGTATGCCGCCGCCGGGCGGAAGATGATGGCGGAAAACTACCGCCTGCCTGTGGATGAAAAATCCATGATCGGGAAATCCATCATCCAGCAGCAGGCGCAGATTGCGCTGGATGTGGCGGGGGAGGAATCCCGTTTCAAGAATCCGTTTTTGCCGAACACACGCTCCGAGATGGCAATGCCGCTCATCGTTCAATCTCACGCCCTCGGCGGGTTGACGGTGCAAAGCGACAAGTTGAATGCCTTCACCGAGGAGGACGTTACGTCGCTGCAGGCCATGGCGGATCAGATTGCGATTGCCATCAACAACGCGCAGTTGATGTTTAAACTGGAAGCGGCCACGGCGGAACTTGTGAGGTCGAAGACCTTCGAGGCCATTGCCACGGCCACCGGCGAGGCGATCCATTGGGTGGGGAACAAGGCCGCCCCGATTCCGGGGAGCATCAAACGGGTGCGCGAGGATATTCAATACCTTCTGGCGCTTGTCTCGCAGTTGAATGAATCGGGCGTGGAAAATGAATCATTGCGCGCGGCCATTCAAACGGTCAGGGAGGAAGCGGAGGCGAAAGGGATTGACCTGAAACAAATCCTCGCCGAAATGTCTGCCATGAAGCCGAATCGTTTGCAGGCATTGGTCAGCGTAGAATCACTGCTGGAGGACCTCGACATCGCCGAGAACAGCGCCGAGACGATCCTGAACATCAAGGAAGGGTTGATCGGCCCCGCGCGGCAGAGGAACGATGCGCCCGTTTCATTGCGCGGCATGATCGCGGATACGGTTGCAAACATGGGGTTGCCCGAGGGCGTGATCGAGGTGGATTGGAAGGATGACGTGCCGAACGCCTTTGTGGATGCGCGGCAGGTGGAGCAGGTTTTCAATAACCTGATCAAGAATGCGTGGGAGGCGTTGTCGCAGACGTATGAACCGAAGATCATCGTGAAGGGACGGCGCGATTCCGATCCGCGCTTTGTGCTGGTGACGGTGAAGGACAACGGTCCCGGCATCCCGAAGGAAATACAGGAAAAGATTTGGGTTTCGTTTTTTACCACCAAAGGAGGAAGCGGCGGCACGGGGCTTGGACTTTCGGCTGTGATGCAGATCGTCAACCAGCACGGCGGCAGTATTTCATTGGAGAGCGAGGCTGGCAAAGGCGCCACATTTTTTGTGCGTCTGCCGGTGGAGAAGTAGAAAGTGTCAAGTTTCAAGTTCCAGGTTTCAAGTGACAGGAAGCCTGTGCTTGAAGGACTGTGACCATGAAGGATTAACGCAGAGAAAAAGCCCTGGCGTCCTGGCGGCTTGGCGTTAAAAACCTGGTGAATCAAAAAATCGGAGGATACATGACAACGGTACTTTTAGTGGACGATGAAAAGTTGATCCTGCGCAGTCTCGAAAAGACGCTGCTGCGCGCGGGCTTCGACGTGATCACGGCGGCGGATTGCAAAAGCGGGAGCGAGGCCTTCTCGCAACATGCGGATTCGGTTCACATCGCCGTGCTGGATTTGAACATGCCCGGCTTCGACGGCATGCCCAAAAGCGGCGCCGGGCTGGACCTGCTTGCCGACCTGAAAAAGCAGAAAGATTCTCTGCCGGTGATCATCCTGACGGCATACGACGAGGTGACGAAGGCCAAAGATGCAGTGGCCGGCGGCGCGAGCGCATTCTTTGTCAAAGGCCGCGAGCAGGGATTGGTGGAGTTGATCCAAAAGATATTAAAGGCGTGATGGGTTAAGTGCAAAACGTAAAACGCAAAGCGCAAAACGTAAAACGCAAAACGCAAAACGCTAGTCTCAAATCGTAAATCATCAATCGTAAATCGTAAATTGACAAGAGGAAATCATGACACACGATATTCACCGACATACAACCTTATTGAAAGCCGCGGCGCGCGCCGCCAAGAACATCACCACCATTCTCGATCCGTATGAACTGCTTCAACGCACGGTGGACATTATCTGCGATGAATTCGGTTTTTATTACGCGGGCGTCTTCTTTTTGGACGACGAAAAACAATATGCCGTCCTGAAGGCGGGTCGCGGCGAAGCAGGCCGTGAAATGATCAACGCCGGGCATCGTCTCGCTGTCGGTGGGAACTCGATGATCGGGGCGTGCATTGCCAATCGTCAGGGGCGCATCGCGCTGGACGTTGGGCAGGAGGCGGTTTTCTTCGAGAATCCCCACCTCCCGAAGACTCGTTCCGAGATGGCGCTTCCTCTTATTGTGGGCGAGGATGTCATCGGGGCGCTCACCGTTCAATCCACGGAGGAGGCCGCCTTCCACGATGACGACATCGCCGCATTGCAAACGATGGCGGATCAACTCGCCATCGCCATCCAGAATTCCAATTTGCACCGACAGGCCGAACGCCGCTCGCGGTTGTTGAAGGCCGCGAATCGAGTCGGCAAGGAAGTCACTTCGATTCTGGATTTGGAACGATTACTCCCGCAGACGGTTAACATCATCTGCGAATCGTATGGCTTGTATTACGCGGGCGTCTTCCTCCTGGATGAGGCCGGTGAATACGCCGTCCTGCGCGCGGGATACGGCAAGGCCGGCAAGGCCATGGTCGCTGAAGGGCACAAACTCAAGATCGGCACCGACTCGATGATCGGCGCGTGTATCGCCATGAGCGAAGCGCGCATCGCATTGGATGTGGGGGAGGAGCGGGTGCATTTCAAGAATCCGCATTTGCCGCACACCCGCTCCGAGATGGCCTTGCCTCTCATCTACGGCGGCAAGGTGCTGGGCGCAGTGACCATTCAAAGTTCGGAGGAACGCGCCTTCAGCGAGGATGACATCACCACCCTGCTCACCATGGCGGAACATCTCGCAGTTGCCATCAACAACGCCCACTTGATTGACGAACTCAAGGAGGCGCACAAGGAAATTTTACGCAACAAGGTCTTCGAAGCGCTCACCACCGCATCCACCGAAGCCATTCACTGGATCGGCAACAAGACCCTGCCCATCTCGCTGACCGTTTCGCGCCTGCGCGAGGAAATTACAAGCGGCAAGGTTGACCTTGACTCTCTCAAGGAAGACCTCGATATGATCTCCGAAAGCGCCGCGCTGATCATCCAGGTCAAAGAGCAGTTGATCGGCGCAGTGCGCGAGCAAAGGCCGCGTCCGATTTTGTTTGCCGACGTTCTGCAAACAGCCGCCCATCAACGCGGCATTGAAGGGGACACGCTCAAAGTGAAAATTGATCCCGCCGCCGCGTTCGTCATTGCCGACAGCACGCAACTGGTGCGCGCGTTGGGCAATGTTCTGCAAAATGCGGCGGAGGCCGGCGCAAAATCCATCAGGGTCAGCGCGCGTGCAACGGAGGAACGCGGAATCCTTGAGATCATGATCGAAGATAACGGCTCCGGCATGGATCGTGATGTGTTGGAAAAAGCCTGGTCGCCGTTCTTCACCACGCGCGGCGTTCAGCATCACGGCCTCGGCCTGCCCGCGGCGATGCACGTCATTTCGCAGGCGCAGGGACGCATTGCCATTGTCAGTGAAAAAGGCAAAGGCTCCACGGTTGCGATCTATCTGCCGCAGGGCAATCCGGTGGATTCCTCCCTGAAAACGGGCGGCGTGAAAAATGTTTTGCTGATTGACGACAACGACGATTGGGCGAATCATTTTTCCGGGCTGATCAAAGGGACGGGAGTCAAACTCACCCAGACCACCGATCTGAAGAATTTACCTGCGGCCGATCTTGTGCTTGTGGATGAAAACATCGCTTCCGTTCCCTTGACCGAGGTGCTGGTTGCCCTTTCAAAGGCAGGACTCGCCCCGAAGACCGTCGTCCTCACCTCCGCGATCAACCCCGAGCGCGTCACCCAGTTCATGCACGACGGGATGAAGGATGTTTTACTGAAGCCCTATTCCTCCGGCGAAGTGGGCGAGTTGTTGAAATAGGAATCCGTACCGCAAGATTTATCTTGCGCCTTTGCGAAGCACCCACCCGATACAGGCGCAAAGTGAACTTTGCGGTACGACAAGGTAATTATGCGACCAAGATGGCGTAAGGTTTTACACGATTTATGGGATAACAAAGCCCGCACCCTGCTGGTGGTCTTTTCCATCGCGGTGGGCGTATTTTCCATTGGCGTGATCGCGGGGGCGTACCAGATCATTTCTAATGATATGAGCGTTTCATACGCGGCGAATCGTCCCTCGAATGTCGAATTGCGCACGGCAAATTACGACCAGGATGTGCTCACGTCCATTCACAATACGCGGGGTGTGAGCGAGGCGGAGGGGCGGCGCGTGGTCAATTTCCGCGTGCGGGCAGAGGGGAGCGACCAGTGGGTGTCGCTGGACGTGGTGGCAGTGGAAAGTTTCGGGGAGAATCAAGTCAATTTGCTGAGACCAGTTTCCGGCGCGGTGGAAGCGAAGAAGGATGAAATCCTTTTGGAGAAGGACGCGCTCGAAGACCTGGATGTCGCCGTTGGTGAAAATTTGATTTTCGAACTGCCCGACGGAGTCTCCAAAGAATTGAAGGTTGTCGGTATCGTACGGGACTCAAGCACAGGCGCGGGCGATTTTCTTGCGCCGCCGTTCGGCTATATTTTGGTGAAGACCCTGCCGACGCTGCGCCAGCCCGAATTGTTCAACCGCGCGTACGTGCTCGTTGCCGACGGGCAGGATGATCTTTCCCACATCCGCAAAGTAGGCGCGGATTTGAAGGATAAACTGGAAAAGAACGGCACGCCGGTCATTCGCACGAGATTTTCCGAAACGCACAAGCATCCGCTGGCCGATACGGTGAACGCCATCCTGGGCATTTTGATGGCGCTTGGAATTTTGATCGTGTTCCTTTCGAGTTCGTTGATCGCGAATACGTTGAACGCGCTGTTGAGCCAGCACCTGCGGCACATCGGCGTGATCAAACTGGTGGGCGGAAGGAACCGTCAGGTTTTTTTCATGTACCTGACGTTGATCATGGCATTTGCCGCGCTGGCGTTGTTGATCGCCATCCCATTGGGAGGGCAGGGCGCGTACGGATTGGCGCTGTTCATTTCGAGCAAACTGAATTTTTACCTGCTCGGTTATCGCATCGTGCCGATGGCGCTGGCGATTCAGGTGGCGGTGGGTCTGCTCGTTCCACTCATCGCGGGGCTTGCGCCGGTGATCAACGGCTCGCGCATCACCGTGCTGCGCGCGCTCAGCAGTGACATTGCCGGCGATGAAAGCAAACCTCACAAGCATGTGCAGGAGCGCGTCTCGTGGTTCGATTGGATGATGGTGAAAATCACGGCCATGCTGGCAAAACGCGGCATTCATTTTCCGCGCCCGTTCATCATCTCCCTGCGAAACACGTTCCGCCGGCGCGGCCGTTTGGTGCTGACCCTTTTCACGTTGACCATGGGCGGCGCGATCTTTATTGCCGTGTTCAACGTGCGCGTGACCCTGCACAATTACATGAACGACATCGGGAAATATTTCCGAGCCGACGTCACGCTTGACTTCGACAAACCATACCGCATCCGCGAAGTGGAGCAATTCGCTTTGCAGGATCCCGGCGTATTATCCGTGGAAGGCTGGCAATTCCTTTCATTCGAACTCCTCTACCCTGATGGCACGGTGGCTGAGAACGTAAACGTGTTTGCGCCGCCCGCAGACAGCAAATTGGTCGAGCCGATCATGGTTGCAGGACGATGGATGAAGGCGACAGATGTCCGCGGGTTGATTTTGAGCGAGAAGGTACTCGATACCTACCCTGCCCTCAAGCCCGGCGACTTCATTCCGCTGAAAGTCAACGGACGCAAGGAGGCATGGGAAGTGATCGGATTATTCAAATTTGTCGGGCAGGAGGGCGTGTTTGCGTACATGCCGCTTGAGTACGCCGCTCAAATCACCAACCTGCCAAACCGCTCCCTGTCTTTCCGCGTTGTGACGGCGCAGCATAACCGCGTATTTCAGGACTTGATGGCGGAAAAACTGGACCGATTCTTCCGCGACGAGGGATTCAAAGTCCGCAAATCGGAATCGGGTCTCGCGTCATTGGATAGCGCGCTCGAAAGCCTGGATATTCTCGTTGCGTTCCTGCTCATCATGGCGGTGCTGACGGCCATCGTCGGCGCGATGGGCTTGACCGGCACCATGGGCATGAACGTGCTCGAGCGCACGCGCGAGATCGGCATCATGCGCGCCGTCGGTGCGGACGACCGCGCTGTGATGAGGACGGTGATCGCCGAGGGCTTTGTCATCGGCACGATTTCCTTTTTGCTGGCCATCGTTCTGTCCATTCCGTTCACGTATCTGCTTTCCGCCATCGTCAGCATCGCCGTTTTTGAAACGCCCATTGACGTGATCTTCACGTATTTGGGCTATGTCATCTGGTTTGGGCTGGTGCTTTTGCTTTCGGCGCTTGGCTCCATTTTGCCGGCGCGAAGCGCCGCGCGTCTCACCATCCGGGAAGTGCTGGCGTATGAATAGTTTATGTCATTGCGAGGAGGGAGCGCGAAGCGTCCCGACGAAGCAATCCCCACCTGATTGGAGATTGCTTCGTCGCACACCTGCCCTGGCGGGCGGTGCCAGGGAAGGGCAAGAGCGCTCCTCGCAACGACATCATAATTGAACAAGAAGGAACATCAATGAAAAAACAAGTGTTGAATGTGATAGCCCTGCTCGCCATTCTTTCCCTCGCGCTTTCCGCCTGTGGGAATCAACCCACGGCGACCCCCGTGCCTGCGAATGTGGTCTCGGCGAATGATGTGGTGGCGGAGGGGCGCCTCGAACCCATTCAGGGAACGAACCTGTCCTTTCAGGCGCGCGGCGTGGTGGAAGAAGTGCTCGTGAAGGCGGGAGACTCTGTCAGGGCCGGGGATGTCCTCGCGCGGCTCGCAAATTCGGGCGTGGTCGAAGCGCAGGTTGTCGTCGCGCAAAATGCCTACGACACCCTCCTCCGCAACGAGAGCGGGGATCGCGCCAAACTTTGGGAAGCCTACATGGACGCGCAACGAATCCGCGGCAATGCCGAAAAGAAATGGGACGACCTGAACGTGGACGATATCGAAACTCACATCGAAGACGACAAGGCCATTGTGGAGGATCGTCAGCAGGATTTGAAGGACAGGCAGGAAGACTTCGATAAATACAAAGACCTCGAAGAGGATAACGAAAAGCGCAAGAATGCCGAGAACGCCCTCGAACAGGCGCAGGAGGATTTGAATCGCGCCATCCGCGAGCTGGAAAAGGATACCCGCGAGCGCGACGAAGTGCTTGCCGCCTACAACGCCGCCCTCGCCGCCGAAGCCGAGGCCAAATATCAATACGAGATCAGCCTCGACGGCCCGAACGCCGACCAGCTTGCGCTGGCCAAAGCCAACCTTGATTCTGCGAAAGACACGCTTTCCAATTACGTCATCACCGCGCCCTTCGATGGGATCGTGGCGGATGTCAACGTGAAGGCGGGGGAGCAGGTTTCGCCCGAGACGCGCATCGTGAGTGTTGCCAACTTTAGTTCGTGGGTTATCGAAACAACCGACGTCACCGAATTGGAAGTGGTGAAGTTGAGCGAGGGTCAAACCGTAACCTTCGTGCCGGATGCCCTGCCCGATGTGACGCTCACCGGCACGATCACCGAAATCAGCCAGGCCTACACCCAGCAGGGCGGCGACATCCTTTACACCGTGCGCATCGCCGTCACCGATGTGGACCCGCGCCTGCGCTGGGGCATGACGGTGGAAGTCACGTTTGCCGGAAAGTAAGAATTAAATGCCCAAGCCGCCGTCCCCGGCGGCGGGAGCATCGCATGTTTTATAAGTAGAACATCTGAGTGATTGAATTTCGATTTTGCGCGTGCAATAATTTAATCGCTCCGACAAAAAGCAAAACCGGGGAAACCCCGGCGACGCAAAGTCATGGGCCTAAAGCTGAACTGAGCCATGGCCGCCAGGCTGTCGATAAAAGCAAAACCGCCAAAAGACGGCGACGCAAAGCCAGAGCGTCTAAAACCGATACGCACATAATTGTGCGATTGGTCAGGACCGACCGGCTTCCGAAAGGCAAAGCCAGGAAAACCTGGTGACGCAAAGTCATGGGTCTAAAATCACAAACTTATTTTTTGTGGTCATGACCGCCAGACTGCCGAAGAGCAAATCTTTTTGCAGGGATGACCGACGCTGGGTCGTCCCTGTTTGGTTAATGGACATGCCGCCCCCCTCTTAACTGAAAGTTGGGAGGCGGTTTATTGTTATAATCGCGCCGACGAATCGTATCCCCCGGCCCAGGGTTGGATATTTTTTTGCTACCGTGCAAATCTCTCGTAAAAAACCCTAAAGGTCTTTTCTGTTAATCGGTGTTTTTGCGAAGGGAAAGGAGACCTTTAGGGTTTCCGTGTACGGTAGAGAAATATTTTTTATGGATATAAACTCTCCCAACTTTCTCTTCCTTTTTCTACCCATATTCCTCATCGTTTATTTCCTCGTCCCAGGGCGGATCAAACTCGTTGTGGGAATCGCGGGTAGTCTGCTGTTTTATGCGTGGGGGAATTTGAAGTATGTCCCTCTCATGCTCGCGCTTGTTCTCCTGGCGTATTTCCTCGCGCGCGGAATTGACCGCTGGCGCGACCGCAAAATGTCCCTGCTGTTGCTGTGGGCGGGGATTCTCGTAAACATTGCCCTGCTGGTCGTTTTCAAATTATGGACAGGCGTCAAATATCCACTTGGACTTTCCTATGTTACGTTTCAAGTTATCGCGTACTTGATCGAGGTCTACAACAAGGTCTCTGAAAGCGAAAAGGATATTCTGGCTTTCTCCTTTTACCTGCTGTTGTTTCCGAAAATTCCCGTCGGCCCGATCACGC